>NZ_CP012712.1:942500-1235000 GCF_001295365.1 Parageobacillus thermoglucosidasius
CTCTGCGAAGCCGAAAGGCGAAGTATAGGGGCTGACACCTGCCCGGTGCTGGAAGGTTAAGGGGAGCGCTTAGCGGAAGCGAAGGTGCGAACCGAAGCCCCAGTAAACGGCGGCCGTAACTATAACGGTCCTAAGGTAGCGAAATTCCTTGTCGGGTAAGTTCCGACCCGCACGAAAGGTGTAACGACTTGGGCACTGTCTCAACGAGAGACCCGGTGAAATCATACTACCTGTGAAGATGCAGGTTACCCGCGACAGGACGGAAAGACCCCGTGGAGCTTTACTGCAGCCTGATATGGAATTTTGGTATCGCTTGTACAGGATAGGTGGGAGCCTGGGAAGCCGGAGCGCCAGCTTCGGTGGAGGCGGCGGTGGGATACCACCCTGGCGGTATTGAAATTCTAACCCGCACCCCTTAGCGGGGTGGGAGACAGTGTCAGGTGGGCAGTTTGACTGGGGCGGTCGCCTCCCAAAAGGTAACGGAGGCGCCCAAAGGTTCCCTCAGAATGGTTGGAAATCATTCGGAGAGTGCAAAGGCAGAAGGGAGCTTGACTGCGAGACAGACAGGTCGAGCAGGGACGAAAGTCGGGCTTAGTGATCCGGTGGTTCCGCATGGAAGGGCCATCGCTCAACGGATAAAAGCTACCCCGGGGATAACAGGCTGATCTCCCCCAAGAGTCCACATCGACGGGGAGGTTTGGCACCTCGATGTCGGCTCATCGCATCCTGGGGCTGTAGTCGGTCCCAAGGGTTGGGCTGTTCGCCCATTAAAGCGGTACGCGAGCTGGGTTCAGAACGTCGTGAGACAGTTCGGTCCCTATCCGTCGCGGGCGCAGGAAATTTGAGAGGAGCTGTCCTTAGTACGAGAGGACCGGGATGGACGCACCGCTGGTGTACCAGTTGTCCCGCCAGGGGCACCGCTGGGTAGCTATGTGCGGAAGGGATAAGCGCTGAAAGCATCTAAGCGTGAAGCCCCCCTCAAGATGAGATTTCCCATCGCGTCAAGCGAGTAAGATCCCTCGAAGATGACGAGGTCGATAGGTCCGAGGTGGAAGCGTGGCGACACGTGGAGCTGACGGATACTAATCGATCGAGGGCTTAACCACGAACAACGGAGAATGCCGCCTGGCCAAACGGCTTCTTCCAGACGGACGGTTATCTAGTTTTGAGGGAATGAAAATTCCCCTTGACAAACATCATTATTGGAGTATAATAAAACATGTCCAATGGATAAATGCTTGCCTAGTGACAATAGCGGAGAGGAAACACCCGTTCCCATTCCGAACACGGAAGTTAAGCTCTCCAGCGCCGATGGTAGTTGGGGCCAGCGCCCCTGCGAGAGTAGGTCGTCGCTAGGCAGGCAAAAAATTAGAGAGCTGGCAAGTTCTCTAATTTTTTTGCCCAGCTTATAAGGTCATTGAGTTTTTAATGACGCCATTTAAATCCTCTCCCCCAAAAACTAAAATGTTATCATCGTTTCCTAGACCCCCTTTTTGATTTAGTATAGGAAACGGAAGCTGTGGAAAGTGGGTGCCCATTAACTTTTTGGGCACCCTCCTTTTTTATATTAGAAAAATAAGGAAGTCATCTTCGGAAGAGAAAGAGGTGCAATGAATCTTCTCATATTCTATAATAAATTTTCCTTATGATGCCAGTTCCTTTGCGGAAGGTAAGGGGAGCGTGTAAAATGCTATTCCCCTTTTTTTATTTCGATTTTCTTTTTTGTTTCGTCAGGGATGAGACGATGAAGATGAATAAACAATAGACCGTTGTGATATGTCGCTTCAATTCGGTCTTCCTTTATCGCAAAAGGAATTGGGATCGTTTTTTCCCATGTTCCTTGAAAAATTCCTTCTTCAATTAATTCGAACCCTTTAAACTGCAAATTGATATTCGCTTTAATTTCCAACGTTTTATAGTACACGTAAAGTTCAACATCTTCCATTTTTTCTAATCCAGGCAAACTGACAACGATTAATAACTCATTATCTTTTTTATATATATTTATACCAGATATACCAGATTGCTTTTTTGCTGGCGGCAGGAACGGTTGAAAGCTGCTCCAAAAATCTCCTTGAAAAAAATGCTCCAAATGTTTTGTCCAGTCGAAAAACGGATCAAATGGATTTGACTTCACGACAACCTCCTCCTCCGTTATTTCATCATATGTTTTCCAGAATGTTTGGTGCGGATGAACGGAAAACACGAACATTTTTTATATAAAAAAAATAAATGTTCGATTTTATATTGACATCTTTTGAAAAAAGCTGGTAAGATAATAATAACTTTATAAAGCGGATCACCCTCATATAATTTTGGGAATATGGCCCAAAAGTCTCTACCCAATAACCGTAAATTATTGGACTATGAGGGAAAGGATCGTATTGGCTTTTTTTCGTCTGATAATAGCCGAAGTATGGCCAGAACGGTGCTTTCCCTTATAAATACAGGGAACACTCGTTCTGGTTTTTATATGATGACAAACAAAGAGGTGAATACCGCGTGCAGCCGCTCGTTGGAGTGATTATGGGAAGTCAATCGGATTGGGAGACGATGAAACATGCTTGCGATATATTGGAAGAATTGCAAATTCCGTTTGAAAAAAAAGTAGTTTCTGCCCATCGTACGCCAGATTACATGTTTGAATACGCAGAAACGGCGGAAAAAAGAGGCATTAAAGTCATTATTGCCGGTGCCGGGGGAGCGGCGCATTTGCCTGGGATGGTTGCTGCTAAAACGACGCTTCCCGTCATTGGGGTGCCAGTACAGTCAAAAGCATTAAACGGATTAGATTCGCTTTTGTCCATTGTTCAAATGCCCGGAGGTGTACCAGTGGCGACGGTTGCTATCGGCAAAGCGGGAGCTACGAATGCGGGACTTTTAGCAGCAGCGATGTTAGGCATTCATTACCCTCATTATATGGAAGCGCTGAAAAAAAGAAGAGAAATGATGAGAAAAAGCGTGATGGAAAGTAGTGATCATCTTGTATAAACAAATTGTCCCTGGTCAGACGATTGGCATTATTGGCGGCGGACAACTCGGACGGATGATGGCGATCGCCGCGAAAGAAATGGGATTTCGCGTCGCTGTGCTCGACCCAACCCCAGATTCTCCATGCGGCCAAGTGGCGGATATCGAGATTATTGCGGAATATAACGATTTTGCGGCGATTCAAAAGCTTGCCGCGGTAAGCGATGTCATCACATATGAATTTGAAAATATTGACGCGGATGCTTTAAATTGGCTCGTGGAACACGCATATGTGCCGCAAGGAAGCAGGCTGCTTGCCATTACGCAGGACCGCGCGTCGGAGAAAAAGGCAATTACGGACGCGGGTCTTCCTGTTGCTCCGTATGTCAAAGTTCAATCCAAAGAAGATTTGTTCTCCGGCATCGAAACAATTGGCCTGCCATGTGTATTAAAAACGTGCCGCGGCGGATATGACGGCAAAGGGCAATTTGTCATTCGCAGCAAAGAAGACAGCGTACAGGCGCTTTCCTTATTAGAAACCGGCCCTTGCGTATTGGAACGCTGGCTTTCGTTTGACAAAGAAATTTCCGTCATCGTGACGCGAAACGGATATGGCGCGATGGCTGTATTTCCTGTTGCGGAAAATATCCATATCGACAATATTTTGCATAAAACAATTGTTCCAGCACGAATTTCCGGGCACATAGCAAAAAAAGCGGTCCGTTATGCGGAAACGCTCGCCGATTATTTTGGGCTTGTCGGAACGTTAGCGGTGGAAATGTTTTTGACAAAAGAAGGAGATATTTATATTAATGAACTTGCCCCTAGACCGCACAACTCAGGTCATTATACAATTAATGCTTGTGCGACGTCCCAATTTGCGCAGCATATCCGCGCCGTCTGCAATTGGCCGTTAGGAAGCACGGAGTTGCTAAAACCAGCCGTGATGGTAAACATTTTAGGCGAGCACGTCGAGCCAATCATTCAAAATATCGCAACACTTCGTGACGCCCATCTTCATCTTTACGGCAAAAAAGAGGCAAAACCGAAACGAAAAATGGGGCATGTTACGGTGCTTGCGGAACATACCGACGCAGCGCTGAAAACGATCGATGCATGGCAAATTTGGAATGATCGGAGGAAAGAATACGTATGATTGAACGTTACACAAGACCGGAAATGGGAGCGATTTGGACGGAAGAAAACCGTTTTAGAGCATGGCTGGAAGTGGAAATTTTAGCTTGTGAGGCGTGGGCGGAGCTTGGCGTCATTCCAAAAGAAGACGTTGAACGCATCCGGCAAAACGCTTCATTTGATATAGCGCGCATTAAAGAAATTGAAGAAGAAACGCGCCATGATGTCGTCGCTTTTACGCGCGCCGTTTCGGAAACGTTAGGTGAAGAACGGAAATGGGTGCATTACGGCTTAACGTCTACCGATGTTGTGGACACTGCCCTGTCTTATTTATTAAAACAAGCGAACGAAATTTTATTGAAGGATTTAGAAAATTTTATTCAAGCCTTAAAAGAAAAAGCGTTGGAGCATAAATATACGGTTATGATGGGGCGCACGCACGGCGTTCACGCGGAACCGACAACATTCGGTCTGAAAATGGCGCTTTGGTACGCGGAAATGCAGCGCAATTTAGAACGGTTTAAACAAGCGGCAGAGACGGTGCGTGTCGGAAAAATTTCTGGCGCGGTTGGGACGTACGCGAACATCGACCCGTTTGTTGAGCAATACGTATGCGAAAAACTTGGGTTAAAGCCGGCGCCGATTTCGACGCAAACGCTGCAGCGCGACCGCCATGCTTATTATATGGCGACGCTGGCGCTTATCGCGACATCGATTGAAAAATTTGCCGTCGAAATTCGCGGCTTGCAAAAGAGCGAAGTGCGGGAAGTGGAAGAGTTTTTCGCGAAAGGGCAAAAAGGGTCATCGGCGATGCCGCACAAGCGCAATCCGATCGGTTCGGAAAATATGACGGGAATGGCGCGCGTCATCCGCGGTTATATGCTGACGGCGTACGAAAATGTGCCGCTTTGGCATGAACGCGACATTTCTCATTCTTCCGCTGAGCGCATCATTTTGCCGGACGCAACGATCGCGCTGAACTACATGTTAAACCGCTTTACGAACATCGTGAAAAACTTGAAAGTTTACCCAGAAAACATGAAGAAAAACATGGACCGCACATTAGGGCTTATTTATTCGCAGCGCGTATTGCTCTCATTAATCGATGCGGGCATGACGCGGGAAGAAGCATACGACTTAGTGCAGCCAAAGGCGATGGAAGCATGGGAAAAGCAAGTGCCGTTCCGTTCGCTCATCGAAGCGGATGAACGAATAACAAGCCGCTTAACGAAGGAACAAATCGACGATTGTTTTGACTACCGCTATCACTTAAAACATGTGGATACGATTTTTGAACGGCTGGGATTATCATAACGGCGCATCGGCAGGGAATCCCTTGCCGGTGTATCATATAAAAATTGCTAATATTCTGGATTAGGAGGCCTTTTTGATGGTCAACAAGCTGGCTTTGCTGTATGAAGGGAAAGCGAAAAAAGTATATACGACGGATGATGCGAACATATTGTGGATCGAATATAAAGACAACGCGACAGCGTTTAACGGCGAGAAAAAAGCGACAATTGCCGGAAAAGGGCGCCTTAATAATGAGATTACCAGCTTATTATTTTCAAAGCTTCACGAAGCAGGAATCCCCAATCATTTTATCCAAAAATTATCCGCTACGGAGCAGCTTGTCAAAAAAGTGACGATTATTCCTCTTGAAGTGGTTGTCCGCAATGTTGTTGCTGGGAGTTTGGCAAAACGGCTCGGCATCCCGGAAGGAACCCGCTTGGAAAAGCCGCTTATTGAGTTTTATTACAAAAACGATGACCTCGGTGATCCTCTCTTATTGGAAGACCACATCGCGATTTTAAAGCTGGCCACCTCAGAACAAATCGCTGTTTTGAAGGAACTGGCTTTACAAGTCGATGATGTATTGACGAAGCATTTCGCAGAACGGCGCGTGAGATTAATTGATTTTAAATTAGAATTTGGAATTGATTCAGAAGGCACGATTTTACTTGCTGATGAAATTTCACCAGATACTTGCCGGCTGTGGGATATGGACACGGACGAAAAGCTTGATAAAGACGTCTTCCGCCGCGATCTTGGGAACTTGACGGACGCCTATGAGACGATTTTGCAACGATTAGGGGGAGAATCGAATGTATAAAGTTAAAGTGTATGTTACGTTGCGAGAAAGCGTGCTAGACCCGCAAGGAACGGCGGTGAAAGGGGCGCTTCATAGCTTGTCTTACACCGAAGTGCAAGATGTGCGAATCGGAAAGTTTATGGAACTTATCGTCGAAAAAAGTGAGCGTGATATCAACGAACTTGTCCGCGAAATGTGCGAAAAGTTGCTAGCCAATACGGTGATTGAAGACTACCGCTATGAAATTGAGGAGGTAGTCGTGCAATGAAATTCGCCGTCATTGTGTTTCCTGGTTCCAACTGTGACGTTGATATGTATCATGCGATTGCTGATGAATTAGGTGAAGAGGCCGAATACGTATGGCATGATGCAGCAAACCTTGACCGTTTTGATGCGATTTTACTGCCGGGAGGGTTTTCGTACGGTGATTACCTTCGTTCTGGAGCAATCGCCCGCTTTTCCAACGTTATGAACGCGGTCCAAAAAGCGGCGGATGAGGGAAAGCCGATATTAGGCGTATGCAACGGGTTTCAAATTTTGCTTGAAGCGGGGCTGCTTCCAGGAGCGATGCGCCGCAATAACAGTTTGAAATTTATTTGCCGTCCGGTATCGCTAAAAGTCGAAAATAATGAAACGATGTTTACATCCGCTTATAAACAAGGGGAAGTGATTACGATTCCAATTGCCCACGGCGAAGGCAATTATTACTGCGATGAACAAACATTAAAGCGGCTGATGGAAAATCGGCAAATCGTCTTTCGCTATCATGGGGAAAACCCAAATGGAAGCTTAGACGGCATCGCCGGAATCGTCAATGAAAAAGGAAACGTACTTGGCATGATGCCGCATCCGGAACGCGCCGTTGATCCGCTTCTTGGCAGCGCGGACGGATTAAGATTGTTTCAATCGATCGTGAAATATTGGAGGGAAACACATGCCGTTACTGCTTGAGCCAAGCCCAACGACGATTAAAGAAGAAAAATTGTACCGGGAAATGGGATTAACGGACGAAGAATTCGCAATGATCGAAAAAATTCTTGGCCGTCTGCCAAACTATACAGAAACGGGAATTTTTTCGGTCATGTGGTCGGAACATTGTAGCTATAAAAATTCGAAGCCGGTATTAAAAAAGTTTCCGACGGAAGGAAAACACGTGCTTCAAGGCCCAGGGGAAGGAGCGGGCATCGTCGATATCGGCGATGGTCTGGCGGTGGCGTTTAAAATCGAAAGCCATAACCATCCGTCTGCAATTGAGCCGTATCAAGGCGCTGCAACCGGTGTCGGCGGAATCATCCGCGATGTGTTTTCGATGGGAGCGCGCCCGATTGCTTTATTGAACTCGCTACGGTTCGGGGAATTAACTTCTCCGCGCGTCAAATATTTATTGGAGCACGTCGTCGCGGGAATTGCCGGGTATGGCAATTGTGTCGGCATTCCAACTGTCGGCGGCGAAGTGCAGTTTGACCCTGCTTATGAAGGCAACCCGCTTGTCAACGCGATGTGTGTCGGCATTATCCGCCATGAAGACATCCAGCGCGGCATTGCATCCGGTGTAGGCAATACGGTGATGTACGTCGGGGCGAAAACGGGACGCGACGGTATCCATGGCGCAACATTTGCTTCGGAGGAGCTGACAGAACAATCGGAAGAGAAACGGCCTGCCGTTCAAGTCGGTGACCCGTTTATGGAAAAATTGTTGCTTGAAGCGTGCTTGGAAGTAGTAAAATCTGATGCGCTTATCGGCATGCAAGACATGGGGGCGGCTGGTTTGACAAGCTCTTCGGCGGAAATGGCGAGCAAGGGCGGTTTTGGCATTGAAATGAATTTAGATCTTGTGCCGCAGCGCGAAACAGGCATGACACCATATGAGATGATGCTCTCCGAATCGCAGGAGCGGATGCTGCTTGTCGTCCAACAAGGACGTGAACAAGAAATTTATGATTTGTTTGCGAAATACGGGCTTGAAGCGAAAGCGATCGGCAAAGTGACCGATGACAAAATGCTCCGCCTTTATTTCCGCGGGGAAGTTGTCGCTGAAATCCCGGTTGATGCCTTAGCGAAAGATGCGCCAGTATACTTTAAACCATCGAAAGAGCCGGCGTATTACCGCGAGTTTCAAGCGATGGAACCATATATTCCGGTTGTCACCAATTACGAAGAAACGCTGCTTGCGCTATTAGCCCAGCCAACGATTGCAAGCAAAGAGTGGGTGTATCAACAATACGATTACATGGTCCGGACGAATACTGTTGTCGCGCCGGGATCGGACGCTGCGGTCGTGCGCATCCGCGGCACGAACAAAGCGCTGGCAATGACAACTGATTGCAATTCGCGCTATATTTATTTAGATCCGGAAACGGGCGGCAAAATTGCCGTGGCGGAGGCAGCGCGGAACGTCGTCTGTTCAGGAGCAAAACCGCTGGCGATTACGGACTGCTTAAATTTCGGCAATCCGGAAAAACCAGAGATTTTTTGGCAGCTTGAAAAAGCGGTGGACGGAATGAGTGCCGCTTGCCGCGCATTGGGGACTCCGGTGATCAGCGGAAACGTTTCTTTATATAACGAAACAAACGGGGAAGCCATTTATCCGACGCCTGTTGTCGGCATGGTTGGACTCGTTGAGGACATCCGGCATATTACGACACAGGCATTCCAACAAGCAGGCGATCTTATTTATGTGATTGGCGAGGCGAAGCAGGAGTTTGGCGGAAGCGAATTGCAAAAATTATTAGAAGGCAGAATTTTCGGGAAAGCGCCGGCCATTGATTTGGCAACGGAAGCAAAGCGGCAGCGCGAATTGCTGGCGGCGATTCAAGCGGGAGTCGTTGCGTCCGCGCACGATATCGCGGAAGGCGGTTTTGCGGTTGCACTGGCGGAATGCGTGATGAGCACGGACGGTCTTGGCGCGAAAGTAACAGTGGACGGGGATATGACAGCGCAATTGTTTAGTGAAACGCAATCCCGTTTTATCGTTTCCGTAAAAAAAGAGGATCGCGAAACATTTGAACAATTAGTAGATGCAAAGCTCATCGGCGAAGTAACAAATGACGGCATGCTTCTTGTTGAAAAGGGAGACGGGGAAGTCGTCATCCGTCTTTCCGCCGCGCAAATGAGAAACGTCTGGAAAGGAGCTATCCCATGCTTGCTGAAGTCAAAGGATTGAACGAAGAGTGTGGAATTTTTGGGATTTGGGGGCATGAGGAAGCAGCACAGATCACGTATTACGGCTTGCACAGCCTTCAGCATCGCGGCCAAGAGGGGGCGGGAATTGTCGTCGCCCATCAAGGAATGTTGCAAGGGCATAAAGGATTAGGGCTTGTCACCGAAGTGTTCAGCGACGGCGAGCTTCAATCGCTAAAAGGGGCGGCCGCCATCGGTCATGTCCGTTATTCGACGGCGGGAGGGGGCGGCTACGAAAACGTCCAGCCGCTCCTGTTCCGCTCGCAAACAGGGAGCATCGCGCTTGCGCATAACGGCAATCTTGTCAATGCGATGGACTTAAAGATGCAGCTGGAGGAACAAGGAAGCATTTTTCAGACGACATCGGATACGGAAGTGTTCGCCCATCTCATCCGCCGCAGCCATGCGCCGACATTGAAAGAGCAAATTAAAGAGGCGCTCACCTTTGTCGAAGGGGCGTTCGCTTTCCTGTTATTGACGGAAACGGAGCTGTACGTTGCGCTCGATCCGCATGGATTCCGCCCGCTTTCCATCGGGCGGCTCGGCAACGCTTATGTCGTCGCTTCCGAAACGTGCGCGTTTGATGTTGTCGGCGCGGCGTACGAAAGGGAAGTGGAACCGGGAGAGCTTATCGTCATCAGCGCGGAAGGAATGCGTTCTGAACGATTTGCGCCGGCGCAAGCCCGCTCGATTTGCAGCATGGAATATATTTATTTTGCCCGTCCTGACAGCAATGTCGACGGCATCAACATTCATACGGCGAGAAAAAATTTAGGAAAACGCCTGGCACTGGAGGCACCTGTAGAGGCAGATATCGTCACCGGCGTGCCTGATTCCAGCATTTCCGTCGCGATTGGCTATGCAGAGGCAACGGGAATTCCATATGAGCTTGGCCTCATTAAAAACCGGTATGTCGGACGTACGTTCATTCAGCCGTCTCAGTCGCTTCGCGAACAAGGCGTTAAAATGAAACTGTCCCCGGTCCGCGGCGTTGTTGCGGGGAAACGTGTCGTTATGGTCGATGATTCGATCGTGCGCGGCACGACAAGCAAACGAATTGTTGCGATGCTCCGCGAGGCGGGGGCGACGGAAGTGCACGTCCGCATCAGTTCGCCGCCGATAACGCATCCTTGTTTTTACGGGATTGATACATCGACAAGAGAAGAATTGATTGCGTCTAAGTATACGGTGGAGGAAATCCGCCAAATGATCGGAGCAGATTCTCTGGCATTTTTAAGTCAAGAGGGATTATTGGAAGCGATCGGGCGCTCTCCTCATTTGCCGTTGCGCGGGCAATGCATGGCATGTTTTACTGGAAATTATCCGACAAATATTGGCAGAGTGCGGTCGCCATTGATGTCAACAAAGTAAAAGGGGGACTCGGCGTGGCAGAAGCATATAAGCAAGCGGGTGTCGATATTGAAGCAGGATACAAGGCGGTCTCCTTGATGAAAGAGCATGTGCGAAAAACGACGCGTCCTGAAGTGCTCGGCGGATTGGGCGGGTTTGGCGGCATGTTCGATATATCTTCGCTCGGTTATCGCGAGCCGGTCCTCGTTTCCGGAACGGACGGGGTAGGGACGAAACTAAAGATCGCGTTTATGATGGACTGTCATGATACAATTGGAATAGATTGCGTGGCGATGTGTGTCAACGATATCGTTGTGCAAGGAGCGGAGCCGCTCTTTTTCCTTGACTATATTGCATGCGGCAAAGCAGTGCCGGAAAAAATCGCGCAAATTGTCAAAGGAATCGCAGACGGCTGCGTCGAGGCAGGCTGTGCTCTGATTGGGGGAGAAACGGCGGAAATGCCGGGAATGTATGCCGAAAACGAATACGATATCGCGGGATTTGCGGTCGGCATTGCGGAAAAGTCGAAACTTGTCACCGGCAGCGCCATTCGCGAGGGGGACGCGCTGATCGGGCTTGCGTCCAACGGCCTTCATAGCAACGGCTATTCGCTCGTTCGCCGCATCGTGTTCGAACAGGCAAAACTTGCGCTTGACCGCGTCTATGAACCGCTTAGCATTCCATTAGGGGAAGAACTGTTAAAGCCGACGCGCATTTATGTGAAGCCGCTCCTTCACGTAATGAAACAATTCGACATCAAAGGAATGGCGCATATTACTGGCGGCGGTTTTCTCGAAAATATCCCGCGCATGCTTCCGGAAGGGTTAGGAGCGGAAATTGATTGCGGTTCATGGCCGGTTCCGCCGATTTTTGACTTGTTGCAAGAAAAAGGAAATCTTCTTCGCCGCGACATGTTTTCAGTTTTTAATATGGGCATTGGCATGGTGATCGCGGTGGATAGCGAAATGATTGATCCGGTGATGGCAAGCTTAGAAGAGCTTGGCGAAAAAGCGTATTTCATCGGCCGCGTGAAGCGGGGAAAAGGCGTTTCGTTTTCCGGAGGGGCGGTGTCATGAAAAATATCGCCATTTTTGCTTCCGGCAGCGGGACGAATTTTCAAGCGATTGTCGACGCGACGAAAAGCGGGATTGTGCCAGCAAGAGTAGCGCTATTAGTATGCGACAATCCCGGAGCGAAAGTGATCGAACGGGCAGAGCGGGAACATATTCCGGCGTTCGTGTTTTCTCCGAAAAACTACGCCTCCAAAGCCGGATTTGAACAAGCGATTTTAACTGAATTGCGAAAACATAAGATTGAATTTATCGCTCTTGCCGGTTATATGCGGCTCATCGGCCCAACATTGCTTGATGCGTATGAAGGGAAAATCGTCAATATCCATCCGTCGCTGTTGCCGGCTTTTCCGGGAAAAGACGCGATTGGGCAGGCATACCGCGCAGGCGTTAAAATAACTGGGGTGACGATCCATTATGTTGATGAAGGAATGGATACAGGACCGATCATTGCCCAACGCGCGGTTCCGGTTTATGAAGGTGAGACGCTAGCGCAGCTTGAGGCGCGCATTCATGACGTGGAACATGAATTATATCCGGCGGTATTAAAAACATTACTCGAACAACAATAGAAAGGATCGGGAATCATGACAGTGAAACGGGCGTTATTAAGTGTATCAAACAAAGAAGGGATTGTATCATTGGCGAAACAGTTAGTGGAACTCGGTGTGGAAATTATTTCAACGGGTGGAACGAAAAAGACGTTAGAAGAAGCTGGAGTTCCTGTCATAGGCATTTCCGACGTTACCGGATTTCCGGAAATTTTAGATGGGCGCGTCAAAACATTGCATCCGATCATTCATGGAGGGCTTCTTGCGATCCGCGACAATGAGCGGCATCAAAATGAGCTTCGCGAACATCATATAACTCCAATTGACCTTGTCGTCGTTAATTTGTATCCATTTCAACAAACGATCGCCAAAAGCGATGTGACGTTTGCCGAAGCGATCGAAAATATCGATATCGGCGGTCCGACGATGCTTCGGGCGGCGGCGAAAAACCATCAATATGTAACCGTCGTCGTGGACCCGGCCGATTATGATGCCGTAGTGCAAGAACTGAAAGAACACGGGGATGTCTCGGCGGAAATGAAATTAAAGCTTGCGGCGAAAGTATTTCGCCATACAGCTGCGTATGATGCGATGATTGCTGAATACTTGACGAATAAAACGGGCGAAGAGTATCCGGAATCATTCACCATCACGTTCGAGAAAAAACAATCGCTGCGTTATGGGGAGAATCCGCATCAAACCGCGGCATTCTATCAAAAACCGCTGGGATCTTCGTTCTCGATTGCCAAAGCGGCGCAGCTGCACGGCAAAGAATTGTCGTATAACAACATTAACGACGCAAATGCGGCGCTGCAACTCGTCAAAGAATTTGCCGAACCGGCTGCGGTGGCGGTGAAGCATATGAATCCGTGCGGCGTTGGCATTGGCGCGACAATTTATGAAGCATTCATCAAAGCGTACGAAGCGGATCCAACGTCGATTTTTGGCGGCATTATCGCTTTAAATCGCGAAGTTGATAAAGACACCGCCGAAAAGATGCATGAAATCTTTTTGGAAATCGTCATCGCTCCATCATTTAGCAGCGAAGCGCTCGATATTTTAACACAAAAGAAAAATATTCGCCTTCTTACCGTTGATTTCACGGCGCCAGACACGAACGAGAAGCTGCTTGTTTCCGTACAAGGCGGGTTGCTCGTTCAAGAAGCGGATACGCGTACGCTCAGTGATGGAGAGATCAAAGTCGTGACAAAACGCGAGCCGACAGAGCAAGAATGGGAATCGCTGCAGTTTGCCTGGAAAGTCGTAAAACATGTGAAATCCAATGCGATCGTGCTTGCGAAAGACGGAATGACGATCGGCGTCGGCGCCGGCCAAATGAATCGCGTCGGCGCGGCGAAAATCGCGATCGAACAAGCGGGAGAAAAAGCAAAAGGAGCCGTGCTTGCCTCTGATGCGTTTTTCCCGATGGATGATACGGTGGAAGCGGCAGCAAAGGCGGGCATCACGGCAATCATCCAGCCAGGAGGCTCGATTCGTGACGCCGATTCGATAAAAAAAGCGGATGAATACGGAATTGCCATGGTCTTTACAGGGATTCGCCATTTTAAACATTAAGCTGGAGGGGACGTCATGAAAGTGCTTATTATCGGCCGCGGCGGCAGGGAGCATGCGATTGCGTGGAAAGCCGCGCAAAGCCCGCTCGTTACGAAGCTATATGCCGCCCCGGGCAATCCGGGGATCGCGCAAGTTGCCGAACTCGTTTCCATCGATGAACAGGATATCGAAGCGCTTGTCCAGTTTGCGAAACAAGAGAAAATCGATTTGACGATCGTCGGACCGGAAGCACCATTGCTTGCCGGCCTTGCTGATAGTTTTATGGAAGAAGGATTGCGCGTTTTCGGCCCTCGAAGAGAAGCAGCATTGATCGAAGGAAGCAAGGCGTTTGCGAAAGAGATGATGAAAAAGTACGGTATTCCAACGGCGGAGCACGCCGCTTTCACTTCGTACGAAGAAGCAAAAGCGTATGTGGAGAAAAAAGGAGCGCCGATTGTCATTAAAGCGGATGGATTGGCGGCGGGAAAAGGGGTTACCGTTGCCGCGACGCTCCCGGAGGCAATGGAGGCGCTGCGTATGATGATGGTTGAAAAGCGGTTCGGCGCAGCGGGCGAGCGGGTAGTGGTTGAAGAATATTTGGAAGGCGAAGAATTTTCATTGATGGCGTTTGTCCATGGAGAGCGCGTTTATCCGATGGTGATCGCGCAAGACCACAAGCGGGCATACGACAATGATCAAGGGCCAAACACGGGCGGAATGGGTGCGTACTCCCCAGTACCGCAAATTTCAGCGGAAACGATCGATGCGGCGCTTTCGCAGATTATCGAACCGATGGCGAAAGCGCTGGTGGCGGAAGGCAGACCGTTCACCGGTGTGCTGTACGCTGGACTTATGGCAACGAAACAAGGGCCGAAAGTGATAGAATTTAACGCGCGCTTTGGCGATCCGGAAGCGCAAGTGGTCCTGCCGCGGTTAGAAAGCGATCTTATCCAAGTGATGGTTGATTTGCTAGACGGTCGTGATGTAAAACTGACATGGTCCAATGAAGCAGTCATTGGCGTGGTGTTGGCGGCGAAAGGTTACCCGGGGACATACGAACGAGGAGCAGTCATTCGCGGGTGGGATCAGTTAGGCGAAAATACCCTTTTGTTTCATGCCGGAACGATGATGAAAGATGGAATGTTGTGCACCAATGGGGGGCGCGTCCTGCTTGTCGTTGCGAAAGGAGAGACGCTAAAGCAGGCGCAACAAACCGCGTATGAGCAAATTTCCCATATTACATGCGACCAGCTGTTTTACCGCCGCGATATTGGAAATAAAGCTATCGCGCGCGTTTCTTCCGCACATACACAAATGCAAGAGCAATAATGCCGCCAATGAGAGAGGCAAGAACAAATGACATATCTGTCACATATTCGAGTAGCATTTCTCGGCACTCCTTTCGGAAAGACTGGCTTCATCAAGCGCCAGTCCATTTTTTTAAGCAGGATGGATCGGCTTCACATCTTTTATGCGCATCGCTTGCACGCGGCGGTAATTTGCGAATAAAGCGGTGATTGGGCAAAAGCGCGTCATCCCTTCCCCCACCTTCATGGCAGCGATCATCGCTATGATGAAAGAAGAAGCGGAAGGCCGCCTTGCCATGTTTGCCGTCGCCCATGCCAGAGCTGTAAGGCCAAAAGTAATGCGAAGAAGCGCATTGATGATGCTAATATTGGACGTCACCATTTTTTCCCTCCTTTTTCATTGTGAAAATGACTTTAATGCGGTAAAATGATTATATGTTACATTGTGAAAAAGAGGACGGGGTGCATATGAGCAAACAGCGTTATCGTTGGAAAAGCTACGAACTGCGCGAACATGCGGCGATTATTGACGGAAAAAAATCGCCGACCAAAGTGTTAACGAATGCGACATATTTGCATTCATATTTGCGCGAATGGTTAAAAGGAAATATTTGGATATATCATGACCGGATCGTGTACGCCGGGGAACGGTTTCCTGAGCGAGTCGATGGGCAATGCGAAATCATCGATTGCAGCGGCTATGTGTTAGTTCCTGGCTATATTGAACCGCATGCTCATCCGTTTCAGTTATATAATCCCCATTCGTTTGCGCACTATGCAGCGAAATATGGGACAACGACATTGATCAATGATAATTTAGTTCTTGTTTTGCAATTATCAGATGATAAAGCGTTTTCTTTTTTGGAGAAAATGAATACGCTACCAACATCGATGTACTGGTGGTGCCGGTTTGATGGGCAGACAGAGCTGGAGAAAGAAGAAGAGCAATTATCGAATGCCCGGGTTAAGCGGTGGCTTGAACAGGAAACGGTATTGCAAGGCGGCGAGTTAACAGGTTGGCCGAAGCTTCTTGCTGGGGATGATTTGATCCTTCATTGGATTCAAGAAGCAAAACGGATGAGACGAAAAATTGAAGGGCATTTTCCTGGAGCTTCAGAGAAAACGCTTACAAAAATGATGCTTCTTGGCGCAGATTGCGACCATGAAGCGATGACAGGAAAAGAAGTATATATGCGCCTTTTGCACGGATATACTGTGTCATTGCGACATTCGTCCATCCGCCCGGATTTGCCTGCGCTTCTCCGTGAAATAAAGGAGATTGGCATTCACGAGTATGATCGGCTCCTTCTCACAACAGACGGTTCGCCGCCATCGTTTTATGAAGCTGGGATCATCGACCGTTTGATTCGCATTGCGTTAGAGCATGGCGTCCCGGTGATTGACGCGTACAATATGGCTACGATCAATGTTGCCCGCCATTACGGAATTGAACATTTGCACGGCAGCATTGCGACAGGAAGGGTGGCAAACATTAACTTTTTACGCGCGAAAGAAGACCCGACTCCTGTGCAAGTGCTTGCGAAAGGGCAATGGATAAGACGAGAGGAAGATCAATCGGTTGCGTGGCCGGCGATTTCCTGGAGCGATTACGGAATCGGACCGCTTCGTCTGTCGTGGAGTTTGTCGATGGATGATTTGCAATTTTCAATGCCAATGGGAATGTATATGGAAAACTCGGTAATTATGAAGCCGTACTCTATTTCGATCGATACTTCCCACGATGAATTGTCCGCCGATCATGATGAAAGCTTTTTAGTGTTGCTAGATCGCCATGGAAAATGGCGTGTCAATACGATATTAAAAGGATTTTCCACTGGTGTCCGCGGTCTCGTTAGTTCCTATTCAACTACCGGGGATATTGTTTTAATCGGCAAAAGCAAGCGGGACATGTTTTTGGCATTCGAGCGAATGTGCGAAATCGGCGGGGGGATTGTGCTGGCGGAAAACGGAGAAATCATTCACGAAGTTCCTCTGCCACTGAACGGCATGATGTCGGAAGAAAGTGTTGAAGAACTGATTCGTGAGGAAAAAAGGCTTGTTGATCTGTTAAAACAAAGGGGATATCCTTTTATCGACCCAATTTATTCTTTATTCTTTTTGCAATCGACCCATTTGCCATATGTGCGGATAACCCAGCGCGGAATTTATGATGTTATGAACAAAACAGTACTCTTTCCACCGATAATGCGTTAAAATAGAAAAGAAAAAGGTTGTGTGAGCATTGAAACGTTGTCTTATTGCAATGAGCGCAGCATGCCTTTTCATCGGCGGTTGCATGCATGAAAATAAGCAGCAAGCACCTGAGCCGAAACCGGGCGCAGCGGAAACGCCAAAACAACAGGAAGCCCCCAATTACAGTCACGTTTTTCCGCTGACAGGACTGCCGGCGAAAGAAGCGGTGAACCGTCGCGTTATTGCGATAATGGTGAACAATCACCCAAAAGCGCGGCCGCAGTCAGGGCTGCAGAAGGCAGATATCGTTTATGAGGTGCTCGCGGAAGGAGATATTACGCGCTTTTTAGCGCTATACCAAAGCGAATTTCCGGAAAAAGTGGGTCCTGTGCGCAGTGCGCGCGACTATTATGTCGAGTTAAGCAATGGTTATCATGCGCTTTACGTTTGCCATGGCTGGAGCCCGGAGGCAAAAGCGATATTGGAAGCAGGAGTGTCCGATTACTTAAACGGTTTGTTTTACGACGGAACGTTGTTTCAGCGCGTGCCTTTCCGAAAAGCGCCGCATAATTCGTATATTACATTTGCGAACATCGAAAAAGGGGCAGCCATGGAAGGCTATTCGCTGCAAGACAACGTGGCTCCGCTTCCGTTTCGCGCTGATGCCCCACAAGGGGAAAAAGCCGGCCAAATAGACATTATTTATTCACACCGCAGTTATGCGCAAGTGCGGTACAAATATGTTGCGGATCAAAAATGCTATTTCCGCTATAGCGCAGGGGAACAAACAGTGGACTATGATACGCGGGAACCTGTCAAAATCCAAAACGTATTGGTTGTCGCCGCGAAGCATAGCGTTATCGATTCGGCCGGGCGCCGCAGCATTGATTTATCTTCTTCCGGAAGCGGATATTTGTTTCAAAACGGAATCATTAAGCAAGTCGAATGGAAAAATGTTGACGGACGCATTTTGCCATATGAACATGGGGTTCCAGTCGGCTTGGTGCCGGGAAAAACGTGGATCAATGTCGTTCCGGATTTAGACATAGTTAAATGGTGAAGGAGGAAAGAAGCACATGCAAATCGATAAATTGCGCGGCAGGCAAGTGGACCAGCTGTTTAAAGCGATTCTTTCCCTGCGTGATTTAGAGGAATGTTATCGCTTTTTCGATGATTTATGCACGGTCAATGAAATTCAATCGCTGGCGCAGCGCCTGGAAGTAGCGCGCATGCTTCGCGAAGGGTATACGTACCATAAAATCGAAACGGAAACCGGAGCGAGCACCGCGACGATTTCACGCGTGAAACGTTGCTTAAACTATGGAAACGATGCTTATGCGATGGCGCTGGACCGCATTAAAGAAGAAAAGCAACATACGAAAGAAACGCGCAATGCATGACGGAAAAAGGAGATTCCTTTCAAAAAAAAGGAACTCCTTTTCTTTTTGTCAATTTGTTATAATGAAAAGATGGATAAATTAATGGAGGTTTTTCTATATGTACGATATTCGCCAATGGCGCCATGTGTTTAAGTTAGACCCAAACAAAGAAATCAGCGAGGAACATCTGGAACGCATTTGTGAATCAGGAACGGACGCAGTCATCGTTGGCGGAACGGACGGCGTCACATTGGAAAACGTCCTCGAGCTTTTGGCGCGGATCCGCCGCTTCCAAGTTCCATGCGTCCTTGAAATATCAAATCTTGAGTCAGTCACGCCGGGATTTGATTTTTATTTTATCCCAATGGTATTAAACAGCCGCGACAAAAAATGGATCATCGATTTGCATCATGAAGCGGTAAAGCAATTTGGTGACATCATAAATTGGGACGAGATTTTCATGGAAGGATATTGCATTTTACATAAAGACTGCAAAGCGGCCGTGCTGACGGACGCGAATACAGAATTGCAAGAAGATGATGTCATTGCGTATGCGCTTATGGCGGAGCATATGTACCGGCTGCCCATTTTTTACGTAGAATATAGCGGTTCGTACGGAAATCCCCAGCTTGTCCAGCGCGTAAAACAAGTGTTAAAACAGACGCAGCTGTTTTACGGGGGCGGAATCAAAACGGAAAAGCAAGCAGCGGAAATGGCGCAATGCGCTGATACCATCGTCGTAGGCAATGTCATCTATGAAGATATCAACAAGGCGCTCGCTACTGTTAAAGCGGTGAAACGGTAATTTGTCGGCGCCAAAAAAGTGGTGTAAAATAGAACATATGTTTTATGGTGGTGATCAATGTGAATTTTTTGTCGGAAAAACTACTCGCTAACTTAAATGAACAACAGCAAGCAGCGGTTAAAACGACGGAAGGACCGCTTCTCATCATGGCGGGGGCGGGAAGCGGAAAAACGCGCGTGTTAACGCACCGGATCGCCTATTTGCTGGCGGAAAAGCAGGTCGCGCCGTGGAACATTTTAGCGATAACGTTTACCAATAAAGCGGCGCGCGAAATGAAGGAACGCGTGCAGGCGCTGCTTGGCGGGGCGGCTGAGGAAATTTGGATTTCCACGTTTCACTCCATGTGTGTCCGCATTTTGCGCCGCGATATTGATCGCATCGGCATTGACCGCAATTTTTCCATTTTAGACACGACCGACCAACTTTCGGTGTTAAAAAACATTTTAAAAGAAAAAAATATCGACCCGAAAAAATTTGACCCCCGCTCGATACTCGGAACGATCAGCAGCGCGAAAAACGAATTGCTCTCCCCTGAAAAGTTCGCGAAAAAAGCCGGAAACTACTATGAAAAAATCGTCAGCGACGTATATGAGGAATATCAAAAGCGGCTTTTGCGCAACCATGCGCTCGATTTTGATGACTTAATTATGACGACGATTCAGTTGTTTGAGCGTGTGCCGGAAGTGCTCGAGCATTATCAATATAAATTTCAATACATTCATATTGACGAGTATCAAGACACCAACCGGGCGCAATATATGCTTGTAAAAATGCTGGCGTCGCGTTTTCAAAACATATGCGTCGTCGGCGATGCCGATCAGTCGATTTATCGCTGGCGCGGCGCAGACATCCAAAACATTTTATCGTTTGAAAAAGATTACCCGAACGCGAAAGTCATCTTGCTTGAGCAAAATTATCGTTCAACGAAGCGGATTTTGCAGGCGGCAAACGAAGTCATTGAAAACAATGTCAACCGCAAGCCGAAAAAGCTGTGGACGGAAAACCCGGAAGGACAAAAAATCGTATATTATGAAGCGATGAATGAAGCGGATGAAGCGCAATTTGTTGCCGGCAAAATTAAAGAATATGTGGAAAGCGGAAAACGCCGGTATTCTGATTTTGCGGTTTTATACCGCACGAACGCCCAATCGCGGGTGATGGAAGAAGTGCTGCTCAAGTCGAACATTCCTTACCAAATTGTCGGCGGCCTGAAGTTCTATGACCGCAAAGAAATTAAAGATATTTTGGCATATTTGCGGGTGATTGCAAACCCGAATGATGATATTAGTTTGCTGCGCATCATTAATGTGCCGAAACGGGGCATCGGTGCTTCCACGCTCGATAAAATCGTAAACTATGCTTCTGAAAACGAATTATCGGTATTCGAAGCGCTCGGCGAACTTGAGCATATTGGGCTCTCTGCGCGCATCGCCGCTTCCTTGCTGGAATTTCGCCGCATGCTTGAACAATGGGGGCAGCTGCAAGAATACGTTTCTGTAACGGAATTAGTGGAAGAAGTGTTGGACAAGTCTGGTTACCGCGAGATGCTGAAAGCGGAAAACACGCTGGAGGCGCAAAGCCGTTTGGAAAACATCGATGAGTTTTTGTCGGTGACGAAGCATTTTGAAAACGTAAGCGAAGATAAGTCGTTAATTGCGTTTTTAACCGACTTGGCATTAATTTCTGATATTGACCAGCTTAATGACGCGGACGGCGAAGACGGGGACGCAGTCGTGCTTATGACGCTCCATTCCGCAAAAGGGTTGGAATTTCCGGTTGTCTTTTTAATCGGGATGGAAGAAGGAATTTTTCCACATAGCCGCTCACTGGAAGACGAAGATGAGATGGAAGAAGAGCGCCGCCTCGCTTATGTTGGGATTACCCGCGCGGAAGAAGAACTGTTTTTAACAAGCGCGCAAATGCGGACATTGTTTGGATATACAAATATGAACGCGGTATCCCGCTTCATTCACGAAATTCCAGAAGAGCTAGTCGAGCGGGTGAACAAACGAACAGCATGGGCACCGGCCGGAAAACAAACGGCTTTCCGGAAAATGGCGGTTGCCTCTTCTACTGACGGCGAAACGGTCCCTTGGAAAGTCGGAGATAAAGTCGAACATAAAAAATGGGGAATCGGCACCGTTGTCAGCGTTCGCGGAGAAGGAGAGGATAAAGAGCTTGACATCGCGTTCCCAAGCCCGGTTGGAATTAAACGGTTGCTTGCGAAATTCGCTCCGATTACAAAGGTGTAAAGAAAGGGGAAACGAATATGGAACGACAAGCTGCGATCAAGCGAATCGAAGAGCTTCGCGAACTTTTGAATCAATACAATTATGAATATTATGTGCTTGACCGTCCATCTGTGCCGGATTCGGAATACGACCGGCTTATGCAAGAACTTATCGCGTTAGAAGAACAATATCCGGATTTAAAAACGAAAGATTCTCCGTCGCAACGCGTTGGCGGACAGGCGTTAGACGCGTTTCAAAAAGTGGAACATCGCACGCCGATGTTAAGTCTCGCAAACGCATTTAACGAAGGGGATTTGCGCGATTTTGACCGCCGTGTGCGCCAAGAAGTCGGCGATGATGTCGCTTATGTTTGCGAGCTGAAAATCGATGGGCTTGCTGTATCTGTCCGTTATGAAGACGGCTATTTCGTTCAAGGGGCGACGCGCGGCGACGGAGTGACCGGAGAGGATATTACCGAAAACTTAAAAACGATCCGCTCTTTGCCGCTTCGCTTGAATGAGCCGGTAACGTTAGAAGCGCGCGGCGAAGCGTACATGCCGAAAGCGTCGTTTGAGCGGTTGAACGAACAGCGCCGCCAGCGCGGGGAAGAGCTGTTTGCCAATCCGCGCAACGCTGCTGCGGGCTCTTTGCGCCAGCTCGATCCGAAAATCGCGGCATCGCGCCATCTTGATTTATTTGTTTATGGTCTTGCGAACGCGGAAGAATTAGGGATCGCCTCACATAGCGCGGCGCTCGATTATTTGCAGCAGCTTGGATTTAAAACAAATCCGGAACGCCGCCGCTGCGCTAATATGGACGAAGTGATGCAATTTGTGAATGAATGGCAAGAAAAACGTCCGCAGCTGCCTTATGAAATTGACGGGATTGTCATAAAAGTCGACTCGTTTGCGCAACAAGAACAACTTGGCGCGACGGCGAAAAGTCCGCGCTGGGCCATCGCTTATAAATTTCCGGCCGAGGAAGTGGTAACGAAGTTGATTGACATCGAGTTAAATGTCGGGCGCACGGGAGTGGTGACGCCGACAGCGATTTTGGAGCCGGTGCGTGTGGCGGGTACAACGGTGCAACGTGCTACCCTTCATAACGAGGATTTTATTCGTGAGAAAGATATCCGCATTGGGGATTCGGTCATTATCAAAAAAGCGGGGGACATTATTCCGGAAGTCGTGAATGTCGTGCCGGACCGGCGTACGGGAGAAGAAGTGCCGTTTGTCATGCCGACGCATTGCCCGGAATGTGCCAGCGAATTGGTCCGGATCGAAGGCGAAGTAGCGCTCCGCTGCATTAATCCAAAATGTCCGGCGCAAATTCGTGAAGGATTGATTCACTTCGTATCGCGCCAAGCGATGAACATCGAGGGGCTTGGGGAAAAGGTGATTTCCCAGCTGTTCCGTGAAGGCCTCATTCATGATGTTGCTGACATTTATCGCTTGACAAAGGATCAGCTTATCGATTTGGAACGGATGGGAGAAAAATCGGCGACCAATTTGCTCCATGCCATTGAAGCTTCCAAACAAAATTCGTTGGAGCGCCTTCTCTTCGGACTGGGAATTCGCCATGTCGGTGCAAAAGCAGCCAAAGTGTTAGCGGAACATTTCGAAACGATGGACCGCCTGCAAAACGCGACAAAAGAAGAATTAATGGCGATTCACGAGATCGGCGAAAAAATGGCCGATTCGATTGTCACATATTTTGCCAAGCCGGAAGTAAAAGAGCTTTTAAATGAACTGCGTGCTTATGGTGTCAATATGGAATACAAGGGGCCGAAAACGCCAAAACCTGGCGACGTTCATTCGTATTTTGCCGGAAAAACCGTTGTATTGACAGGAAAACTCGAGTCATTATCGCGCAATGAGGCGAAAGAAAAAATTGAACAGCTTGGCGGCAAAGTGACCGGCAGCGTGAGCAAAAATACGGATTTAGTCATTGCTGGGGCAGACGCAGGCTCGAAACTGGCGAAAGCGCAGCAGCTCCATATCGAGATTTGGGATGAGACAAGATTTCTTGAAGAAATTGAACAAAGTAAGTAGGTGTGGAACGATGAAAAAAAAGATGATCCTATTTGCTGCACTTCTGCTTTTCCTTTCTTCCTGCGCGCCAAAATTTGGCGAGGAAGAAGTAGTACAGGAGAAAGATAATAAAGACCAAAAAGCGGTGATTCCAAAATACAATATTTCCGATTCTTATTATCGCATTGTGCTGCCGTTTAAAGTATCGGGAGCTCGCGGCGAAGTAGTGGAAGACTTAAATACGCGCTTAGATGTGGACGAATTTGAAACAGGGCTGATGCGTTTGGCGCAAGACCGCTTTTCTCCGGAAGAATATTTATTTCAAGAAGGGCAATATTTAGATAAAAAAACGATAAAACGCTGGCTGGAAAGAAAGCGGACCCCTAGCCAGCTGAAAAGAGAAAAGATGAAGCCGTCCGAAAACGTCGGTTTAAATCCGCCTATCAGCGACAATGGAACAAATGAAGAAAAAAATAAAAAAAGCCCGATTTACTTAGCAAGCATTTTAGAGCATGATTATTTAGTCAAAACGAGTGACAATAAAGTACAATTAGGCGGAGTAGTCATCGGATTAGCATTAAATTCCGTTCATTACTACGAAACGGAACAAGGCTATCCGCGCGAGGTAGAAATCAAAGATGATGTCATTGCAAGGGAAGGAAAACAGATTGCCGCTGAAGTTCTTTCCCGCATCCGCAATATGAAAAAGCTGAAAGACGTTCCAATTACGATTGCGCTGTTCAAACAAGCGCCAAAATCTTCGGTGATTCCGGGCCACTTTTTCGCTGTGACGCACGTGGATGAAGGAAGCGATACGATTGACGAATGGCAGTCCGTTAATGAAGAGTACTATTTATTTCCGTCAGATGAAGCGCAAAAAAACCATCGGGACGACTGGTTAAAATTTAACAATTTTAAATCGGATATTGAGGAATTTTTCCCGAACTACACGGGAGTGGTTGGCAAAGCTTTATACCGCGATGACCAACTGCAACAATTAACGATTAACATTTCGATGCCTTTTTATGGAAAAGCAGAAGTGGTTGGATTTACGCAATATGTCACCGGTTTGGTGATGGAAAAGTTTCCAGATTATATTACTGTCAATGTCTATATTTCCTCCGCGGGAGGACCGGAAAGCATTATTGTTCGCCAAGCGAAAGAGGACAAACCGTTTGTTCACATTTATCAATAATTTTTTGTTTTTGTAAAAAATTGAATAACATTTCTTTATCCGTTAGAATGATAATAGGTTGTAAACGCTTTTTTTGCAATTTCGTTAAGAAGGGAAGATCACGGATGGTACCCTATAAACATGAACCGCTGACAGACTTTACTGTGGAAGCAAATAAAAAAGCGTTTGAAGAGGCATTGAAAAAAGTCGAAGCAAAGCTTGGCAAAGACTATCCTCTGATTATCGGCGGCGAACGGGTTTGGACAGAAGAGAAAATCGTCTCGATTAATCCGGCAAACAAAACGGAAGTCATCGGCCGCGTGGCGAAAGCGAATAAAGATATTGCGGAAAAGGCGATGAAAGTTGCCGATGAGGCGTTTAAATGGTGGAGCAAGACAAAACCAGAAGCGCGTGCTGACATTTTGTTCCGCGCCGCAGCGATTGTGCGCCGCCGCAAACATGAATTTTCCGCATTGATGGTAAAAGAAGCAGGAAAACCATGGAAAGAAGCAGACGCGGATACCGCCGAAGCGATTGACTTTATGGAATATTACGCACGGCAAATGCTGAAGTTAAAAGACGGCATTCCGGTCGAAAGCCGCCCGGGCGAAACGAACCGGTTCTTCTATATTCCGCTTGGTGTCGGCGTCGTGATTTCGCCATGGAACTTCCCGTTTGCGATTATGGCAGGAACAACGGTCGCATCGCTTGTTACCGGCAACACGGTTTTATTAAAGCCGGCGAGCGCTACCCCGGTTGTCGCTTATAAATTTGCCGAAGTATTGGAAGAAGCAGGGCTTCCGGCGGGAGTATTAAACTACATCCCGGGAAGCGGCGCTGAAGTGGGCGACTACTTAGTTGATCATCCACGCACTCGTTTCATCAGCTTCACTGGTTCTCGCGATGTAGGTATCCGCATTTACGAGCGCGCAGCGAAAGTACATCCAGGGCAAATTTGGCTCAAACGCGTCATCGCTGAGATGGGCGGAAAAGACGCCATTATTGTTGATAAAGAAGCCGATTTGGAATTAGCGGCACAATCGATTGTCGCATCGGCGTTTGGCTTTTCTGGGCAAAAATGCTCGGCATGCTCGCGCGCAATTGTGGTAGAAGATGTGTATGACCAAGTATTAAACCGCGTCGTTGAGCTGACGAAACAATTGAAGGTCGGCGATCCGGCAGAACAGAGCACGTTTATGGGGCCGGTCATCGATCAATCGGCGTATAACAAAATTATGGAATATATTGAAATCGGCAAACAGGAAGGCCGCCTTATGATCGGTGGGGAAGGAGACGATTCCAAAGGTTTCTTCATTCAACCGACAGTGTTTGCCGATGCCGATCCAAACGCGCGCATTATGCAAGAAGAAATTTTCGGCCCGGTTGTGGCCTTTGCGAAAGCAAAAGATTTCGATCATGCGCTGGAAATCGCCAACAATACGGAATATGGCTTAACCGGCGCTGTCATCTCCCGCAACCGCGCTAACCTCGAAAAAGCGCGTGAAGAATTCCATGTCGGCAACCTTTACTTCAACCGCGGCTGCACAGGCGCGATTGTTGGCTACCAGCCATTCGGCGGCTTCAACATGTCTGGTACCGACTCGAAAGCAGGCGGTCCTGACTACTTAATTTTGCATATGCAAGCGAAAACGGTATCGGAAATGTTTTAAATGGAAAACCCTCTCTGCGCTGGCAGGGAGGGTTTTTTGTTGGCAAGTTTTCTTAAATTTTCCGGTGGATTATCATAAATATTGGGGGAGCGATAAAATGTTGCGGGGATTTGTTATAAAAAAATGATAACCGCTTCCACATTTTTATTGATTCTAACGTTACGTGAAGATTTATGATCGTGTCAGAAGGGGGTGAGAACGATGAAAAAGGTATATCCAATCGGCGAGTTTGCGAAAAAAACGGGCCAAACAATACGGACGCTTCACTATTATGACGAAATAGGGATTTTGAAGCCGTCGCATGTATCGAGCTCTGGACGCCGATTTTACAGTGAAGATGAGATCATTACATTACAAAAGATTGTGGCCTTGAAGTTTCTTGGCTTTTCCCTTGAAGAAATTAAACGTTTTATGCAAGAAGAGAAATGGGATTTAAAAGAATCACTTGCTTTTCAAAAGAGGCTTTTGCTGCAAAAGCGTGAACATATTGACCGCATCATAAAAGCAGTGACACATGCCCAGCACCTTGCCGAAGAACAAGAGAAAATGGATCCGAATATATTTAGTTTGCTTATTAACTCCATCCAAATGGAGAATCAACAGAAAGAATGGCTGAAACAATTTATGCCGGATGAAACAGTGGAAAAATTATTTGATATTAGCGAAGAAAAACAGCTGGAATATGCGAAGAAGCTGCTTGGAATTTTCGAAAAGCTAAAAGAGTGTTATGGAAAAGATCCGGGTGATAGTGCTGTGCAATCGTTAATGGGAGAACTTTTCTCTATTGCCAAGGACATGGAAAAGGAAGTTTTTGGCGAATATTTATCACTATTTCATTTGAAAGAGGATGAATTCGCTGAAGAGCCTATGCTGTTCCCATCTCCTTTTTCCAAAGAAGAAGAGGAATGGGTGGCAAAAGCGGTGGAAATATTTCTAGAGAAAGAAGGAGTAGATTTGAGTGAAAAAGAATCGTGATATACCGATAGACAATTGGAAGCCTTTCTGGGAGTTAATCAAGAGCACGAATCCGCCAAAATGGATTTTTGTTACTGCTGTTATTCTTAGTTTGATTGAGACAGGGGTTGGGCTCATTGTCCCATGGTTTACTAAATCTCTTGTTGACCAGATTGCTGCATCTGCGATAGAACCATCCATCATTATTTTACTTGCTGCTTCATTTATTGCGCAAACGATCACTTCCGGCTTTTCTTACTACTTCCTCACTTATATTGGGGAATATGTGGTGGCGGCGATTCGTAAAAAGCTTTGGAATCAAGTTTTATTATTGCCTGTCCCTTTTTTTGATAAGCACCAATCTGGAGAGACGATGAGCCGGATCACTCAGGATACCAACACGGTGAAAATGCTGATCACTCAACATTTAGTTACGTTTCTGACCGGATTTATTTCAGTTGCAGGGGCTGTTAGTATCCTGCTTATTATCGACTGGAAAATGACCCTTATGATGGTGACGGCTGTCCCAGTTTCCATCCTGATTCTCTGGCCACTTGGGCAAAAAATGTACAAAATTTCAAAAGCTATCCAAGATGAAATGGCCAGTTTTTCAGCCAATCTTGGCAGAGTGTTATCCGATATTCGTCTTGTTAAAGCTTATTGCGCGGAGAAAGAGGAGCAAAAAAACGGGGAACTAGGGATTTTTCATTTGTTTCAATTTGGGCTGAAAGAAGCGAGAATCCAAGCTGTCATTTCCCCGTTTATGACATTTGTGATGATGCTCGTTTTAGTCGTTTTAATCGGTTATGGCGGCGTCCGTGTTGCCTCAGGCACACTTTCGTCCGGTTCGCTTGTCGCCATCATTATTTACATGGTTCAAATTGTTGTTCCGTTTAGTCAGATGGCTGCATTTTTCACTTCATTTCAAAAAGCGATGGGCGCAACAGAGCGAATCCAGCGCATTTTATCCTTAGAGAAAGAACCAAGCGGCAGTTTGCCTGCGGTGCCAAACCATAAGCAAGACATCCATTTTCGCAATGTTTCCTTTTCTTATAAAAAAAAGGGAGAGCCTGTCCTCAAACAAATAACGCTCACTATCCCTTCCGGAAAAACCACAGCTATCGTTGGTCCGAGCGGCGCCGGAAAAACGACATTGTTTGCTTTGCTAGAGCGGTTTTACACTCCCGATGAAGGCGAAATATTGTTTGGGGAAACTAATATTGAAGATTTTGACTTGTATTCGTGGCGCAGTCAAATCGGTTATGTTTCTCAAGAAAGTCCAATGATGTCAGGCACGATACGCGACAACATTTGCTATGGGCTAAATAGAGACGTGTCCGATGAAGAGATAGAACGGGCAGCCAAACTGGCAAATGCAGCGGAATTTATCGAGCGGCTTCCAAACCGATATTTGACGGAAGTCGGGGAACGGGGAATCAAATTGTCAGGCGGACAGCGGCAGAGAATCGCCATTGCCCGCGCTCTTATCCGCAATCCAAAAATTCTTCTCCTTGATGAAGCAACCTCAAACCTGGACAGTTCATCGGAAGTTCTTGTTCAAAAGGCCCTGCAGCGGCTGATGGAAGGAAGAACAACACTTGTCATTGCTCATCGGCTTTCGACCGTTGTTAACGCAGACCAAATCGTTGTTTTAGAGAATGGGACCATCACTGGGATTGGAACACACAGCGAATTGCTGCAAACCCATCCGCTCTACCGAGAACTGGCCGAACAACAACTGCAAACCATATTGGAGCAACGATAAAAAGGCGGACGGGTGCGGCTTCCATGTTAAACACTTTTATACTCAAGTCTTCTTCTGCCACTTTACTGCAAGATGTTCAATTTTTACTCTCATTGCTAAGCAATGCAATGGATAATCCATTGCATTCTCCCGCTGCATCATTTGCAAAAAAAGATTCCGAATCATTTCCCGGAATATGGTGATCAAGCCAAGAGATCGCAATGAAGTGATTTAATGAACCTATCGAGGCTTTCCTCCTTTTTGAAAAAGTTTAAAAGCGCGGATTGGCCCTTCTCTGTTGCTATAGGGAGGGGCTTTTTTATGTTATGGCGTAAAACACTATTTCGTGCTCATACTCCGCCAAAAATGGCGGGGTTCCGCCACAAGTTGGCGGCGAAAAAATGATCGTTTTGATTTACATTTATAGTATAGGAATCATAAAAAATCGAACAAGGGAGGGGATTTTATGTTCAAAAAAGGTTATTTATCTATTCTTTCGCTAGTTATGGGATTCACTTTCTTCTCAACTAATACTTTTGCAGCTACTGATATCGTTGATAATGATGCTTTAAGCAGTGCCCCTGGATACTCTGAACAAAAGGGAAATTGGACCTACAAGACAGGTTCTGGATACTACAATGATTATCGGATCGTTTCAGCAACCGTTAATGGCTTTGATACTGATTATGCGTATATTTGGAGATTTTATGCACACGACAAAAATGCCGCTCATTATGTCTACTTAAACAATAAAGATTTTACAAATCCAAGAACAGCTTATCAAATAGATGAGTTTGGTGGTATTGTTTATATTAACCAAAATACAGCACCTGGTGGTTGGAATTTTCTTAAAACCCATAAAGAGTGGAATCATATGATTGTAATTAACACATCTTTAACTACCAAGTTAGGAAATGTGGGAGCAGATGCTACAAAAATTACTTATTAATTAGGGGTGAGTGCTTTGAAGGAAAAATTTTTGATTGCTGGAGTTGCTAGTGTGGTATTAGCCGTTTCATTGGTGGTATATAATGGTACAGATATTGCTGGAAACCAAGACAACGTGGCTCGGGCAAGCGCAAATATTCAAAAAGTAAAAGTGCAAAATACAAGTGAACAAAAAACTAAACTTCAAACCTTGATGTTAAATTCTATTGACCATTATAAAACTGCAAAAGGATCGTTTGAATATTTTAGTGAATCAGGTAAGTTCCATATCATTGTAGATTATCAAACAGATCTTTCTGACAGCCCCAAATCTTATGAAAAAGTGCGAGGGCTGGCTACAGAAAATAATAATGGTATAACTACTGCAGCTGAACCAGGCTATGAAGTGAGTGTATATGATGGAGAAAATTTGATTAATTACAATAGTGGTTCTAGTGATTATCAAACGAATAGTGTTACTAAAAGCAATGTTCCTACAAAAGTTGTAGTAAAAGTGGGAAAAGTAAGCGAAAAGGAACGTAATTATTTAAAAAACGCAAGCATCCATGAACGGATTACTACAGTAGATGGAGAAAAAGCCTACATACACAGAATAGATCCGTCCTATATGGGGATAGCGAAGACTTCTTTATTTCCAGAAGATATAGCAATGGGATTTTTAGCAGATGATACACTATGGGATATTACAGGGCAGGAAAATATAGCAGGAGTCAAGACGGTAGTAATAGAAGGTAAACTGAATAGTGAGTATTCAAAACGATATAACGCAAAAACTTTCAAATTAAATATAGAGCCAAACACTGGAATAATGATACAAATGGAGGTTTTTGATTCTTCAGGCACCATTAAAGAATCAATAAAAACGAAAAATATTGAAATTAATAAAAGTTTAGATACTAAGTTATTCACAAGTTTTTAACAATTCTGTTTCATGAAAGCCCATTATAAAATTAATCAAGTAGGTGGATCGTATTGTAAGGTATGGGTTTTTTAACTCAAATGAGATGCACATCCAAGCAAAAATAGCGTATGAATGGTTAAAACCTAAGGGCCTCTTTGCAAATGGCAAAGGGGTTTTGTCGATATGGAGAAGGAATTTTACAAATTTTATTTTGATTTATCTATTTGGAAATATTTATATTAATATATTGAAAAATTATGAAAAAAGAAACGATGAAGATGGAATGGAAGAGATTTCCGAATCATCTTTTTCTGTGCTGTCTTGAAAAGAAGCGGTATGGATATCAATAGAAGGACACGCAAAACAAAGCGATTTTTTCGGCCGCTTAGCTGGTGTGCATTATCAGATGCAGATGCTTTCTGAAAACGTGAAGACAAGCGGACGAATTGCAGCGGCTGTAGAACTGCTGATGCTGGCTGGAAATCTATCCGATGACCTCTTTGGACAGTTTGGAAACCTCGTGAGCAAAGCCATTCTTACAGCGGATTATTGTTGGCAGGACAAAAACAATTGCAGATTTACCTATCGATGATGAAAAAGACAAGGACCATATATTTTATGCTATACATATGGGCGTCACGTGTGACATACATGAAGAAATGGATGATTTAAAGATGAATATACCAGATGGCCAAAAAACAAAAAATATGCTCTACACAAACCTGCATAAAAACAGCAGAATATCAGGATGACTCACTGTGAGTTAATGAGAAAGGCTCTTCGCTTACAATCTTTATGATTGAAAGAGGAATAATGAAGAATTGGACGGCGTTTTGGAAGGTGAAATGTGAATGGCTACTTTATTTGTAAACGAAGTCAAAAAGCAAAGCATCGATATAGGGGATATGGACTGTTATCATTTTGAATTTCTCCAGCCGATTTTGGAACATAAACGTTTTGTCTTCCTTGGGGAGAGCAGCCATTGCGCCAAAGAATACAGTCTAGCAAAAGTGAACCTGATTAAATATCTTCATGAGGAATTGGGTTTTCATGTACTTGCCTTTGAAAGCGAATTGGGGCCGTGCATGATCGGCGATTATCTGTCTGATCAATTTGATTCTAAACGTTTTATGGCGGGTACCATTGGACGTGTGTGGCAAAATGAATTTGTCCCCGGATTATTTGACTATATGAAAAAAATGAAGCAAGAGCGGCCGCTGGATTTTACGGGTGTGGATGTTTATCAAGGAAAAAAGGAGAATTTGTTTTCGGAATTCCTCGAGTCTTATTTAACAGGCCCGGCCAAACAGAAGTTTGTCGATTTTGAAAAGCGGGCGATCGAGGTTTTGATAGCAGCCGATACACGGAAAATCAAACGTTCGATGCGCCGGCATATAAGCGAAGAGATGGAAAGTAAGGGCATGGAATTGATGGAGGAACTCCAACAGCAGCGTTTCCCGGATAGCAAGATTTATAAAATTGTCCTCCGGACGATGGAAAATAGAGTAAATTATTTGAAAGCAACGTTAGAAAAAAGTTTCTCGAAACTTTTTGAGTATCGGGATGCATTAATGGCAAAAAACCTAGAATTTTTAGCACAGGAAATATATCCAAATGAAAAATTTATCATTTGGGCCCATAACATGCATATTAGCAAACGTACTTCCGCCAAGCGCCTGTCTGCCTATAAATCGTTTGTGGAAAATCTCTCCCAAACGGTGAAGGAGAAAAGTTTTGTATTGGGGTTGTATGCAAAGGAAGGCAAAATGTTGGATTATACAGGAAAGGAATATCCAATAAAAAAACTAGGCAAAAAACATTTGGAAAGCCTTCTTGACCATTCTCCTTATCAAAATAGTTTTATTCAGTGCAATGGAAACTGGGCGCAGAAAAAATGGCGGGCCTATGAAGGCGGGGCAATGCCAACTTCCTTTGTACCTGCACAACAATATGATGGGATTTTATTTTTTAAATATGTTTCCCCGGCTTACTTTTTTGACGTTTCTGAGAAGAACAGAGAAAAGTAGTTTAAAGCTATGAATGGAATGACCAACGGCATGATGTTCAACTAAAAGATGCACTTAGAAATAAGTCCATTCTGTCATGGCTTACTAGAAATTGTTTAGCCTAGATATTAATTTATAAAATCTTTTGCTGTTTATCATTACATTTATTTTCGGTTTTCTGCTCTATATCTTGCTCAATGTAGCAGTAGGTGTTACCGTGAGTTGTACAGAGGATTTCGGATCAGGTTTACTATCAGATTATTACTCTTAAGACAGGAACGTTTTATTATGCTAAAGTGATGGAGCCAAATTTACAAGGAAAAAACGTTGCAAGAAGTCGAAAAGTCGAATATTGATGATAGGTATAAATTCGCTCTGAAAACATTTATGTTGTAATGTTGGAGGGAGATCTGCAATGCAAGAAATCATTCGCTTTTTAGTAGAACATCCAGAAGTCATTGAAAAATTACAAAATGGTACGGTGAGCTTGATAGGTTTAAGTGAGTTAGAGGTAAAAGCGGTTGTAAAGGTATTTAGTGAATCGACGGAGCCGCTTGGATATTGGAAGTAGGTAATAATGAACCGAATGATTATTGCGATGATTGTTGCTTCAATTATAGCGCTATATTTAACTGTTTCCGATGTGAAACGGCTATTGATTGCATAGATATAGCGACCAATAAGAGATGGTGTTGCAAAATTAGAGTAAAAGATCGAAGTTATGCATAAGGATGCAACATAACACATGTAGTATATATCGATGAAATCCCTACCATTCTTGGCTTTTCCACTCCGTCACTTTTTAACTCATTAAATACTCGTTCAATCCCACAGCAAAGTCCAAACAGACCAAATCTCGTTTTCAAAAAGACAGGAAGAACCTGGCCAAAGGTGTCTTTCCGTTCCCTTGTATTGCGGCGGTTGATGGGAGAAAGGAATGGGATTCCTGCTTGTTCGGCCGTTTGACGGATTTTTTCGCTGCCATACGCGGCATCGCCCAATACCAATTCGATATCCCGCCGCTTTAAGAAACAAGCGATTATGGTGCTGCTCCGCATCATTCCGATTCGCTGTGGCCGACACGTGGCAACAACCATATGAGATTTTATTCGCAATATTCCGCTATTTCATGTCGGTACTTCACCAAAAAATGGCGGGATTCCGTCACAAGTTGTCGGTGAAGAGAAAAGGAACTGGAGATATAATTTGAGATAAGAAACATTTTATAGAGGGAGGAATACAAGTGAATAATCATGGTGCCAATCACGATTTCAATATTAAGACATAAAGAATTACATTTAGTTTTGTATATAAACTAAAGTAAATTTTTAGAATTATTTATGTTTAATTGTATAATTGTTAATAATTAGTTTTTAACATTAATTAGGGGGAGTGGAATATGGAGAATACAAGTATACCACGGAATGTTGAAGCAAAAGAAGCAGTGTTCGAAATTTTAGCAGAAACTTTAAAGCTAGATGTAACAGAAATCAACGAGTCTTTGAGATTATCACATGATTTAGGTATGGATTCCATCGATGTACTTGACATGCTTTACGATATCGAAAAGAAAACGGGTTCTGTTATTGGTTTGCAAGACTTTGAGAATTACTTCCGTGGGGAGCTTTCTGTTGAAGAATTCCGCAATGCTAATGGCGTGATTACTGAAAAAGGCATTCGATATATCAAAGAAAAATTTCCAAACGCTATAATCCCTGAAAGTGGACTTCTTACACGTCATCTATTTGAATTATTAACAGTGGGCGATTTAATTAAATTGACCGAGATTCATCGTTAAGGGTGTGTGATTTTATGTCCCTTCAGATTTTCGGTACAGGGATTGATATTATATCTACTTCCCGGATTTCAAGATTTTTAAACAAACATGGAGATTCGTTGACCAACATTTTTACAAAAGACGAAATTCAATATTGTCTTCACTTTAAAGAACCGTCTCAATGTTTTGCTGCAAGATTTGCTGCAAAAGAAGCTATCATAAAGTCTATGGGGATTGGATTACATGAAGTAGAGGCATTATCAGATATAGAAGTGATACACAATCCTATTGGTGTCCCTATCCCAAAATTACATGGTGCGGTAGAACAGCTTCGCAAGGAAAAAGGAATTGAATACATCCTATTATCGATAAGTCATTGTGAGGGGTATGCAGTTGCTCATGCAATGGCTGTATCAAGAAATGGAGAGGAATGAATAAAGAATGGAAGATCGCGTTGTAATAACGGGTATGGGGATTGTATCAGCTATCGGTGTTGATGTAGAAAGTTTTTGGGAATCTTTACATTCTGGTTTCTCTGGCATTAAAAATGTTGAACAACTTCGTCTTAATAAAATTAAGTCTAAAATTGGTGGACAAATCAGTTATTTTCAAACTGCGTTTGAATCAATAAGAGCGGAAGGATGGGACGACCGTGGATTGCAATTGTCTCTTTTCGCTCTTAAACAAGCTTTACAGCAAGCAAAAGTAGAAGATGCAGATATTCCGTTCGACCGAATCGGCGTGGTAGTAGGAACTTGTTCGGGTGGCATTTTTAGTGGTCAAAAATGGGTAGAGGAATGCAATCAGTTAGGGCCATCCAAAGCTAATCCTCAATATTTGAAAATGTATGATTATAATACGGTTGCTAATATGGTTAGTTATGTGACAGGGGCGCGTGGTCCCGTTTTAACCATTTCAACTGCTTGTGCTGCTAGTAATAATGCGATTGGATTGGCAAGTGATTTAATTCGTTCCAACAAGGTGGATATGGTAATTGTTGGAGGTTTTGATGCTTTATCTGAAACTGTTTATAACGGATTTAATTCTGTAGATGCTCTTGATACAACTCCTTGTAAACCTTATAGTGCAGACCGACGTGGCCTTAGTTTAGGAGAAGGAGCGGGGTTTTTAATTTTAGAAAGAATGGATAGGGCTCAACAAAGGAACGTAAATATATATGCTGAAATTCTTGGTTATGGGTTAGCAGCTGACGGTTACCATCCCACAGCTCCACATCCAGAGGGAGAAGGAGCTGCGAGAGCTATTTCTTTTGCTTTAAAAGACGCAGGCATTGCACCAAAAGAAGTTGATTATATAAATGGTCACGGTACAGGTACATTATTAAATGATGTAGCTGAGACAAAAGGTATCATCAAGGCTTTAGGTGAACATGCCTATCAGATCCCTATTAACAGCATCAAAGCTATGACTGGGCATACATTAGGAGCTTCTGGGACTATAGAAGGTATCTCGACTATTTTGGCAATAAATAAGAAATTCATTCCGCCTACTATTAGGTTACAAAGTCCAGATCCCTCTTTGACATTGGATTATACAGCAAATGTAGGACGAAAGGTTGAAAAATTAGATATCGCTCTGTCAAATTCTTTTGCGTTCGGTGGTAACAATGCAGTCGTTGCTTATGGGTCACCTCACCTTACAAGCAGATATGGTATAAAAAGGAAAGAGAAGGTCGTTATTACAGGGATGGGATTAGTTACACCTGCTGGAATTGGAAAAGAACCTTTCTTTAATGCTCTCATATCAGGCGAGACGATTTTATCGGTTATTGACGATGCACAAAAAAGAAGGTCCAATTTACTCAATACTGTACACATTAACGGCGATAAAGTAAAGAGCCGATTTGACCGAAAAGAAATCCGACGTTTAGATGACGTCGGTGTGTATTCTCTTTTAAGCGTAAAAGAGGCGATTGAGGATGCGGGGTTGTTGATCGATGACTTAAATCGAGAGCGTATTGGTGTCATTAGTAGTCATTCGTTCTCGATGGTTGAACATTTTTCAGAAATGTTTAAATTCACTATTGAAGATAAATATAGGTTAAAACCATCTGTGTTCCCGAATTCCGTTCACAATGGAGTCGCTGGAGTCATTGCCACCCATTTGCAAGTATTAGGTCCTTCTTCCACCATGGTTTCAGGTGAGTCTTCCTCAGCTGCTGCGATTATTCACGCTTATGAACTCCTTCAAAAAGGAGCTGCGGACGTTATATTATGCGTAGGGGCAGATGTGGTGAACGAAGAGGTATCACAGACATTGTATGCTATGGGAATTGTATCGAATGAACTTCCTCGTCCTTTTGACAGAAAAAGAAATGGTGCATTGTATTCGGAAGCGGCTGTAACCCTTGTGTTAGAAACAGAAAGCCATGCTTTAGCGAGGGGAGCTTGTATATTAGCAAGAATACATGATTATGCTGCTAAATCAGATGGGACTCTTCCATGGAATCTATCATCTGAAGGAGATGCATTAGTTAAATCTATGCAAGAAGTTTTAAAATCGGTAGAACAAGTACCTGATTGTATTTGGACAGATGCTTCCGGCTCTATTACGAAAGATTTTGCCGAAGCTAAAGCCATCAGTAAAGTGTTCAAGCGAAATGAGCTTCCATATTTAGTTGCCGTAAAAGCTATTTTTGGTGAGACATGGGCTGCTTCTACGAATTTGAATATTGCAGCTGCTCTTCTGGCAATGGAGAGACAGGTTATTCCGGGTATCCCCAATTTTGATGAAGTGGACTCGATGTTGAACATCGAACCCCGTTCTCAATCCATAGGAGCAAAAACAGAATGGGCTTTAGTCAATTCGATAAATCAAAGCGGAAACAGCTTTTCTTTTCTGTTAGGTCCCTCTATATAAATATAAAGTAAGACTTGATCCTTTACAATATTTAAGAATCTATTTTCTTAGAGGATATCTATGAATTTTGCGGGAAATTCCACTAATTGGATCGTTAGTCAGGTCGATTGATTATAATGGATAATCATATATTTGGAGGGAATTGGAATGTTCACAACTCAAATAATAGGTACTGGTTCATATCTTCCCGGGGACTCCATTACAGTAGAAACATTAAAAAAAGTTATTGGTCATGTTGCGGAGGATTTAGTTAATGCATTAGGTGCGCATAAACGGTATTGGGCTATCGATCCTGAAACAGGAGTAGCAAGAGAAGACAATTCGGATATAGCAGCGAAAGCAGCTCGTCTCGCTCTCGAAAATGCTGAGATACAACCGAACGACATTGATGTGATTATCAGCGTAACAGCAACACCTGATTATCCATTACCAGCTAATGCTCCTATCATTCAAGAAAAATTAGGTATTCAACATTGTGCTGCTATTGAGTTACGAGCAGGATGTAACGGGGTTGCTCAAGCCCTTACGATTGCCGACCAATTTTTAAAAACAGGCTTATATAAAACAGCCTTGGTCATTGGGAGCGAACTTTCTTCTACATACACTGTTCCTCCGTATTTAAGAGGCGATCGAAATGTAAATAAAAACGACCTGTTAAATGTGATTATGTTTGGTGATGGTGCGGGGGCTGTCGTGTTGAAGTCGACCAATGAACCATCTGCTCCTGGTATTATCGGATCTTATTTAAATTCGATTGGAGTGGGTAAGCCTGCAGGTTTCGTATTGCCAGTTGGCGGTTCTAAACGACCAATTGACACTCAAACTCTTGAAGAAGGAAACTACCGTTGGTTCCAAGATTACAAATCGATTGCTCAAATGGATAAGGAAATGGCTTTTGATGCCATCCGAGGCATTTTAGAGGTGACTAAAGTCTCTCCTGAAGAGATTGATATGATTATTGTTCCTCAAGCTAATGCTGAGCGAATTAAAGTTGGACTTACTTCGGATGAAAATCCATTAGCAAAATATGCTGACCGCTTTTTTGTGAACGTAGACCAAGTTGGTAATACTTCAGCTGCAGGAGTATTAATTGCATTAGATGAAGCCAATAGAAGGGGCCTGTTAAACTACAATGACCTCTTAATGTTAGTAGGAGCAGAATCTTCTAAATGGTTATGTGGTTCCTTAATGTTACGTTGGGCTAAGTAATCTTGTATGGTTAATGGAGAGATAGTATTGCAAAACTAAAGGTTATGCATAAGTATACCATAAGTATACTATACACAGTTGCACATGTAGTAAATACCGATTAAATCCATACATCATGGCTACTCAAGCCCATCGCTCTTCAATTGATTAAACACTCGTTCGATGGAGCTTCGAAAACCGAATAGCCTCTTTCCCAATCTGGTTTTCAAACAGATAGGAATGATTTGACCATAAGCATCTTTTCGTTCCTCATGGTTTAGACGATTAATGGGTGAAATGAAAAAAATTCCGACTTGTTCCGTCGTTTTACGGATCTTTTCACTGTCTTACGTGGCATCCACCAAGCACAAACTCGATGTTCCATTCTTGCAAAGACGAAATTCTGGTGTCATTGCTATGTCATTTTGGTTGGCATCAAAACATGCGATAAAATCATCCCTTCTGTGGAGGGTTAGTGGTACTGAGTCGACATGCCCTACTTCGCTTGCGAATCGTAGAGACTGCTTCGTAGGACGATGCTGTCGCTTATGACTCCTTTCGGGAACGCATAAATCGTTTAAGAGATAATGATGAAAGTCAGAAAACCCTTGTTTTTGGAACTACTTACTGACTCATGAAAATGTGGACAGATGGGGAACCTCTGAAGTCCGCAAATATGACGAAAATAGCCAAACCGATGAAGAATGTTCACCATCCATCTGTCATAAGGAATCAATAGAAAAGTATGTTTTTAAAAAGAAACATTTAAACAGTGATTTTTTGGATACGGGTGGATTGCACTATCACATATAAGGTAAAGCGTTTCAAGAAAAGAAAGTTGGTTGATGTATCGAATAATGTACTAAAGATCTATTTCGCTAGATAGTGCATGTTCGATAACAAAATTGGAAATCATGATCGTGTCCACCCGTTGGTTTTGGGGGGCACCGTATATGATTTCCAAGGTGGTGGATTTTTTATATGCATTTATGCGCCCATTATGCGTTTCGCAACACGCTTGGAGAAATAAGAGCATATCGTTCTCCTAATCTTTTTTATGAATGTACTTTCAAAGAGGGGCTGTACAGCTGTAAACTGCCTTTCTCTTTTCCATGAATGGGGACTTCAAAACAATTAATGGGTAGGAAATAGTATATTCTGCCTGTACAAGGAAGGTGAAAATATGAGAGAAGTGACAGGGAAAGGGTTATTCTGGAAATGGGGCCGTATGATTTTTCGGTTCCGTTGGCTGGTGCTCATTCTCAATTTATTGATATTCGCATTCTTTGCCATGTTTGCGCCTAAAGCAGAAAATTTATTTAAGGATAATGGCATGATACCTTATGGTTCTGAATCCGATCAAGGTAATCGTTTATTGAAAAAAGAATTGGGATTCTCTGCTTCCTCACTGATGGTAGTATATAAAAGTGATACTTTAGATTTGACAACGGAAAAATCAAAAGAAGCTATTCTTTCCTCCGTCAAAGGATTAAACCAATTATCCTATGTGGAAGATATTCAATTTGTGACAACGAAACGCGTTAGTGACGATAATGGGATTCAAGCTTTAATGATTATGTTAAGTTTAAGTGAAAATGAAGCAGAAGAAAAATATGATGAAATTAAACAAAAAATCACACAGCCAGATAACATGGATGTTTATATAACCGGTCAACCTTCTCTTCTGCACGATTTCCATACAGCTAGCAAAAAAGACCTCATTAAAGCCGAAAAGATTGGAATTCCAGTTGCATTAGTCGTGTTGTTGGTTGTATTTGGAACATTAGTAGCTGCCATCCTCCCTATTATTGTTGGTTTAACAAGCATTGTGATTACCATGGGGATCTTGTACTTTTTGGGGCTCCACATTGAGTTTTCCAATTTTCTTCCGAATATTGTGTCCATGCTTGGACTTGCGGTTGGCATCGATTATGCTCTTTTTATTGTCACGAGATTTCGTGAAGAGCTAAAGAAGGGAGTAAGCATTCAAGAGGCCATTGGCATGACAAATCAAACAGCAGGAAAGTCTGTTGTCTTTTCAGGTTTTGCAGTTGTAGTAGGTTTATTCGGTTTGGTGTTTATTGATTTAAATTTATTTTTCAGCCTTGCGGTAGGGGGGATTCTCGTCGTATCTATATCGGTCCTTGTCAGCACGACGTTGCTTTTAGCGGTATTGAGTATCCTCGGATACCGTGTGAACAAATTGAGGGTTTTTCCAAAAAGCTGGGAGAAAAGAAACTCAGAGAAAGTGTGGTCAAGAGTTGCCTACTCGGTGATGAAAAGGCCAGTTTCATTAGCCCTCGTCACCATAGCAGGATTAGTGTTTTGTATGTTGCCGTTACAAGACATCAGAATTGCTGTTCCAAAGGCAGAAATTTTGCCTCCTACCTATGAGTCTAGAATGGGCTCTGATCTTTTTAAGGAACATTTTGACCAGAAGGAAGCGAATCCTATCACTATTGTAGTAAAAACACCACGTTCAGTATGGGATAAAGAGACCATAGAAGAACTAGACGGGTACATTCAAAAACTTGAAAGAGTTGAGAATGTAGCACATGTAACAAGTTATCTTTCGATGATAGAAGCTTCCTCTCTGGAAGAAAAAGTAATGCTGATGCAACAGGAACAAGTACAAAAACGATTCACCGATAGTAAAATAGTAGGGGAACATACTGTGCTTATTAACGTCATCCCTGATATTTCTCCTGATGACAAGAAGATGAACCAATTGATCGAAAACATCAGGGGATTAAATTCTGAAAATTTAGATGTTTATGTGACTGGAAAGGCTGCGTTTGACTTTGATATTGTTGGCAAGATTAAAGATGATATGTTTAAAACGATTGGTTTTACCATGGGGGCAACATTTCTGATTTTATTTTTTGTGTTCCGTTCTGTCGTTCTGCCACTTAAAGCAGTATTAATGAATGTATTTAGTTTAGGGGCAAGTTTAGGAATTGTTGTGAGTGTGTTCCAAAACGGATATTTCGCTGATTGGTTCGATATTTCGTCTACAGGTTATATCAGTACCGCGCTTCCAATCATTATTTTTGGCGTTGTATTTGGAATTTCAATGGATTATGAAGTTTTTTTAATTTCGCGAATCATGGAAGAGTATGAGATAACAGGGGATAATGAACAAAGCACAGCAGAAGGACTTAGTAAAACTGCCAGCTTGATCACTAGTGCTGCTCTTATTTTAATAAGTGTAGTAGGAGCATTCATTTTCACAGATATTGAATTGATCAAAGCACTAGGATTGGGATTAACGATTTCTGTATTATTGGATGCCACAATCATCCGCATTATTTTGGTTCCTGCGTTAATGAAATTAATGGGGCGTGCGAATTGGTGGGCACCAAAGTTTTTAAAAAAGCTTCAACGGACAAACATTTTTCATGAATACTAATAAAAGAATCCGCAAAAAGCATGAAATGAATAAGTTTATGCCGGAAAAATCAACTTATTAGTACCATTACCCGGCTTGTTTTCTGCTTGCCCATATACCCAGGCAACAATAAATAAGATTTTGATGTGGGGGTGTCTTAAAAGCCAAGGAACAGAAGCCCGCAACAAAATATAAAGGGAATCATGTTGGAGAGATGATTATATATTATGAATTGATCGTGAGGTCAGAAACCTATGAGACAGCCTCTTTTGTTCTGGAATTTTTATTAATGTGAAGAAGGAATTTTACGAATTTTGTTGTAATTTATTTATTTGGAAATATTTGTGTTGAATATTGGTGAAATGATGGAGAAAGAAACAGTGAAGATGAAAATGAGGGAGATTGTCAAGTCATGTTTTTTCGTTCCATCTTTACAAGAAGCGGTATTGACATCGGTAGAAGAACACGCAGAACGAAGCGATTTTTTGTTCGGCTGCTTAGCTGGTATGCATTACCAGATATTTTCCGAAGAGGTGAAGGAAAGCGAACGAATCGCAGCGGCTGTAGAACTGCTGATGTTGGCTGGAGATATACTCGATGACCTCATGGATCAAGACAGCTTGGAAACCTCGTGGAGCAAAGCACCTCTTACAACCTCATTTCATATGGCCATCGGATTATTGTTAGCAGGACAAAAAGCTATTGCGGATTTGCCTATCGATGATGATAAAAAAGCAAAGGCACAGTCATATATTTTATCTCGATTGCTTCAAAGTTTAAATGGGCAGCATATGGATGTCACAAATGGCATACAGACAGAAGCGGAGTATATAGAAATGGTGAAGAAAAAATCGGGTTCTCTAGTAGCCATGGCGTGTTTCGTCGGAACTGCATTGGCAGGCGCTGAAAAAAACACTGTCATCATTGAAAAGTATGCCAATGATATCGGAATCGCTGCGCAAATCGACAATGATATCGATGCGTTGTATCGTTGGGATGAGAAGAACGACATCAAAGCAAAGAAGAAGTCGCTTCCGGTATTGTACATGCTGGCAAGTAAACGGGATAACTTATTGAAACAGTATTTTAGCAATCATATTGATTACAATGAGCTTTATGCCCAAAAGGAAAAAGTAATTCAGCAAATGGAACAGGAAGGAGCGTTTTATTATGCTAAAGTGATGAGCCATATTTACAAGGAAAAGGCTTTGCAAGAAATCGAGAAACTGGATGTAGACGATAGGTACAAATCCGTACTGAAAACAATTATTTTGTAATGTTGGAGGGAGATCTGCAATGCAAGAAATCATTCGCTTTTTAGTAGAACATCCAGAAGTCATCGAAAAATTACAAAATGGTACGGTGAGCTTGATAGGTTTAAGTGAGTTAGAGGTAAAAGCGGTTGTAAAGGTATTTAGTGAATCGACGGAGCCGCTTGGATATTGGAAGTAGATAACGATGAATCGAACAGTCATTGCGATGATTGTTGCTTTGATTGTAGCGCTATATTTAACCATTTTAAATGTTAGGCATCCATTGATTGGTATGGATGTAATAGAAAACAAGAATGGTGATATTATTGTTAACGATATTTACGAGTTTGGTTGGGCAAAAAAACATGGTATTCATATTAATGATCAAGTGCTGAAAGTGGATGGAAAGCCTCCGCTCTCCCATTTTACTGTCCGGGAATACAAAACAATTGAACAAGCGAAAACAATAACGATTCAGAGAGAAAATCAAATCCAAACATTGACGGTTGACTATAAATCGCATGGAACGGAACAATGGCTGTATTATATCGCCTTGCCGACGGGTTTTTTTCTATTCGCTATTAGTTTAAGTATTTTTTTGCTTCGTCTGCGGCCGAATGACAAATCGGCAACCGTGCTTATTTACTTTTTATTATTGATAGGGCTTTGCTATATAAGTGCCAGCTTATCAGCGAAATATGCACCGTTTGGACGGCAAATGTTTAACGGTATATTTTTAATATTGCCTGCTGTCTTTTTGCATTTCGTTTATCATTATTTTGAAAAAGAAAAGAAAGTGTGGTTTGCGAAAAAAATCGTCTTTTTCCTTTATGGGTTTAACTTTTTGATGTTTGTTGTCTCACTCGAGTCTTTATCGTTTCGTTCGATAAGTGAAGCGGAAGTGCTATTGACGACATTTTTTATCAACATGGTTATCATTCTCGCTTTGTTAGGAAAAGGATTCGTTTATTTTAAAAAAGATGAACAGCAACATACGGTTAAAGGGTTGTTTTTCGCAATTGGGTTATCTGCCGCACCATTTGTTTTATTTTATGATCTCCCCGTTCTAATCATTGGAAAATGGGGACTGCCAGCTGAATTAACCGTTACTTCGTTTTTTGTGTTGCCCTCCGTCTTTCTTTATTTGATTTGTACGGATCGGCTATTTCGATTGCAGTTTTCCATCAATCACTTTGTATACTATGCTCTTTTATCATTATTTCCGGCTTTTCTTGTTACATTGCTTTATGCCAAATTTGTTCATGAAGCGAGGAGACTTGTTGAACTCGCTTTGTTGTTTTTACTGATTTATGTAATCAATATCTTTGCTCTCTATTTAAAAGGATGTTTCGATCGAACATTAAGAGCGAAGTTATATGTACAAAAAGACTTTTACCAAGAAAGTATATATCGAATCGGTGAAGCATTAAAAAAACAAAGAAATATGCAAGAAGTCATCCAATGCTTGGAAAAAGAAGTGAGGGAAGTATTAGATATAGAGAATCTGGCTTTTGTACAATTGGCGGTCCAAAATAGGCAAGCCCCTTTTCATTGCGATGAAAAAGAGTGGATGAAGTTAATCAAAAAGATGGATGGTCAACCACTTTCGATTGGAAAAATGATTGAAAATAAGCGTTTGTTCGCGGTTTTTGTAGGCTCGTTCCGACAAAGTCCTTTCATGTTAGTGGGAAAAAAGAAATATCCCATTTTATTTCGAGCAGAACAAAAAGATTGGTTATCCACCATTGTCTATTATGCCAGCGTCACGATTGAAAATATGTTAAAAGTAGAGGATTTCATAAAAGAGTTAGACAATTTAAAGGAAAGAAGCCATTCTGTTTGGCTCACTCGTTTGATCTTTCAATGGTCGGAAAAGGAAAGAAGAAAGTTAGCCATTGACTTGCACGATACGATTCTTCAAGATTTAATTGTTTTAAAACGAAAAGTGGAGAGCTTGCGCTTTCAAAATATGCGTATGGAAGAAATGAAAAAGCAGCTAAACGACATCGAAGAAGAAATCGTAGATATGATTGATGTAACAAGAGAAACGTGCCATGAATTAAGACCGCCGTTTTTGGAACAAGTCGGATTAAGAGAAGCATTAGCCGAATTAATCAGAAGATTTCATTTGCGTTCAAATATCAAAGTGGAGTGGAATATTCATGTATCAACCAAATTAGATGAAGAACGAGAACTTGCAATATATCGGATGATCCAAGAATTATTAAACAATGCGCTGAAACATTCGCAGGCATCGTATATTCAACTAACATTGGAGACTCAAAATGAGGAAGTTCAACTTCATTATGTTGACAATGGTATAGGTATAGACATGAAAAAATTAAATCATTATGATGGAAAGCTTGGTTTGTTTGGCATAAAAGAGCGTGTGCAAGGCTTAGGTGGAACTTGCGAGATGACATCACAACTTGGCGAGGGGCTAGATATACGGATCACCATTCCATTATAAGCATAGGAAGGAGAGAAATGACTAGATGATTCACATTTTGGTTGTCGATGATCATCGCCTTGTTGGTGAAGGGACAAAGAATATGCTCGAGAGCGAACAAGATTTCCAAGTAGAACTTGTTACATCTGGCACAGAAGCGGAACAGATGATGGAACAACGTACATATGATGTGTTTTTGCTTGATTGGCGTATGCCGGATATGAGCGGTATCGAATTAAGCAGGCGGATTCTCCAAAAACAGCCAAATGCGAAAATTGTCATATATACCGGGTATGATGTCGCTCCTTTTTTTAATTATTTAATTGAATCAGGCATTACAGGCTTTGTCAGCAAAACGGCAACAAGCGAACAATTGATAACAGTGATTCGCTGTGCGCTGAGAGACGAAGCGGTTATCCCTGTGCATTTATTGCGCCAACTGCATCTTCGTGAAGTTAAGGCCAAGATGGCAGAAAATGCAGAACATGTTGCGCTGAGCCAGCTCGAGCAAGAAATATTAATGGAAGTCGCCAACGGTTTATGTAATAAAGACATTGCCAAAAAACATCACATAAGCCAACGAAGCGTGGAAAGACACTTATCGCGCATCTTCACGAAGCTGCATGTATCTTCGAGAGTAGAAGCCGTGGAAAAAGCAAAACAATTAGGGCTCATTCCAGAGTTTCATATGTTGTTAACGCCTTCATCGGATCGGTGAGGGTGTTTTCTTTTTTGGGAGTCCGCCATCTCGTGTCGGTATTCCGCCAAAAAATGGCGGGGGTTCCGACACCATGTTGGTGGTAAAAAGGAAAGAAAATGGATGTATAATTAAGATAAGTAAGAATAATTTTAAAAAAAGTGTGTGAGACAAAAGAACGCAAGAGCCATTTTTGATTACATAAAAATTATAAGGAGGTTGTTATGATTTCATATTTAGGTAGTATAGTTAAGCTATTAACTACAGAAAAAAATTGGCTTTTATATACCACTTCAAATGAGGATTCACAATCTGAGTTAACCGCTTTAAATATATCCTCGACAGATGACGTTCTTTCCATCACTGGCAGTGGTTGCAGAAGTTTAGCGCTGTTAGCGAATGAGCCTAAATCTTTAACCTCCGTTGACGCTGTTCCTGAACAAAACTATTTACTAGAGTTAAAATTATCTGCCTTTGAAGCACTTACATATGAGGAAGTTTTGCAATTTTTAGGAATTCATAATTCCGACAAACGTCTTCAAATGTACGAGAAATTAAAACCGTTGCTTTCTGATGATGCAGCAATCTTTTGGGACAAACATAAAGAAAAAATTAAACAGGGTGTCATTTTTACTGGGAGACAAGAAAGATTTTACAGAAATGTGGTACTTCCAATTATCAAATTTACAAGAGGAAACATTATATCTAAATTGCTAAAAAGTCGTTCTATCGAAGAACAAAGAATTCTCTATAAGAAGTTAAATACTTGGTTATGGCGTAGAAGCATACAGACACTATGTAGAAGGTCAATCTACAAATTTATTTTAAATGATCCTAGTTACTATGCTTATAGTGAAGTAAATTCACTGGCAGATTATTTAATATCACGTCTGGACTATACATTTACTCATCACCCTATAAAAGAAAATCATTGGCTTACATTTCTTTTATCAGGAAATTACATTCATACATCTTCATTACCTGTTTATTTGTATCCATGTCATTATGAAAAAATCAGGAGGAGTCGTCATAAAGTAAAAATTGTTACAGCCCCATTAGAAAAATATTTACAGGAAGTACCCGATAACTCATTTGATAAATTTTCCCTATCTGATATTTCCGGTTGGATGTCAGAACATTCATTTGAAGCGATTTTAAGTGAAATTATTAGAGTAAGCAGGAACAGGGGTATTTTTTGTTATCGTAATTTTCTTTCGAAAAGAACCATTCCAGAGAATTTAACATCTCATGTTCAACGACTTGATGAGGTAATAAAATTTCTGAATGAAAATGATCGCTCCTTTGCGTTTACTTTCGAAGTAGGTATGATTAAAAAATAAAAAGAAAGGGGAATATAAAGGTGAGTCTTTATGAAATTACCATCAGCGATCCCAATTATGATTTAAAAGGATATATCGTTATTGACAGTTTAGTTAACGGAATAAGTGCGGGTGGATTAAGAATGTCCCCAGATATTAGTTTGGGTGAAATAAAGAAGTTAGCTGCGATTATGACCAAGAAGTATGCAGCCTTAAATATAGAGTTAGGTGGAGCCAAGGCGGGAATAGAGTATGACCCTTCTAAGCACGAAAAAAAAATACTATTAAAAAGATTTGCGGAATTAACAGAACCTCTTTTAAAACATAATTATTTTCTTGGGGAAGACTTAGGTGTTACAGGAAAGGATGTGGCTTATATATATGAATCTATTCATTACAATCCAGTTGATGTTGTTGTGCGTCGTTTACGTGAACGAGGAATTTCAGTAGACATTCCTAATAAATTCCAATTAAGTGATTTATTTGGAAAAAGCTATTCTGTAGAAGCGCTTGGATTATCGATTTTAGAAGCAGTTAGAACAATTTGTAGGAAAATTCAGTTGAATCTTTGCGAAAGTACGGTTGCTATTCAAGGGTTTGGAACTGTGGGGCAAATCACTGCAGAAAAGCTTCTCCAGAGTGGAGCAAAAATTATTGCAATTGAAGATTCTGTCGGCTGTGTAGTCAATAATGATGGTCTCCCAATACCAGAATTGCTATCAATTACAGATTCAAATGGGGTTATTAATCGTACGAAGTTACCAGATCATATAATTCAATACCCAAAAGGATATTGGATAAAAGTAAATGCAGATATTCTTATTCCGGCTGCTATTAAGGATAGTATTCATGAAGAAAACTGCCATGAAGTAAACGCAAAAGTAATCATTGAAGCAGCCAATATGCCTGTAACATCTAAAGCGGAAAAATATTTAATTGATAAAGGAGTATATATTTTACCAGACTATATAACTAATGCTGGAGCTGCTGCATTTTTTGGTTTATTAATCTCGGGACAGGCGACAATGGATACTGTTTTTATAGAATTGCATCATAGAATTAGAAACTCTTTAAATGAAATAGTAGAAATAGCGTTTTCTTCATACGGAAGCAACTTGAGATATGCCTCTGATGTTTATGTAAATCGTTGTCTTAATTTAAAAATGTAAAAAGTAGAAATAGAGGTGTTGTTCATGTATTTTCTAATTTGGGGCTTCCTTGTTTGGTTAGGAGCCACGTTCATTTTTCGATTTGTTGGTCATTTTTTCTTTACTCCTGATAGTACTTTGCTTCTTCTCTTATCCTATATGTTTGTTGTTCCTTTAATTTTTTTATTAACTTATCCGCTATATAACTTTAAAGGTTTAACAAAAGATGAACGTTTAAAAGCTGCTATGTTTATTGCACTTCCCGGTATGTTAATTGATACGATTGTGTTAACTGTCTTTCCAAGAGTGTTTACTAATTTACCTGTAGAATCGGACCGATATTTTGGCTCTTGGTTATTATGGGCATACAGTTTGATTTTGATAACGGGCCTTCCACTGAAAAAGCGAGAGAGGAACGATGACAAATGAAAAATTTTAAGATGTTTGTTTGACCGATGCTGCTAAACTTATTGGGTTGAACCTTTTTACGTAATGCTACTGGTATAGTATGGACTTATTAAAAAAGGTGATAAACACATGTTTTACCGTAAAAATAATATTTCTTCTGAAATCGATTGGCTCAAAGGTCATACGTACCGTATACAATTGCATGAATTCGATGATGATTCCGATTTGTATTTTTTAAAACCTTTACTGCAAAATAAACGGATCGTTTTTTTGGGAGAGAATGGCCACGGGGTGGCAGAGCATAGCCAGATTAAAACAAAGATGATTAAGTACTTACATAAAGAATTGGGGTTTCGAGTTTTAGCATTCGAAAGCAGCTTTAATGACTGCAGCTTATGCTTTTATCAACAAGACCAACTGGATGCAAGGCAATGGATGAAACATTCTTTATTTAAAGTCTGGCATACAGAGGAAGTCGAAATGCTTTTTCATTATGCGAAAGAAACGCAATTATCCAATCATCCTCTTATCTTAACAGGATTGGATATTCAGCCTGCCTCCAGCGATCATATCACCGGCAAGTTTTTGGTAAAAGTATTTTCCAATATGGATAAGACCTTTGGCGAAAAAATAGCAGCATTGGAACAAGAAATGTTTTACCAATATGCAAATTCCCGTAATCCGTCCATTTCTAAAAAGGAACGTAAGCGAAAATGCAAAGAATGGATGACGCTTTATCAAGAATTTCTCTTTTTATTAGATAAAAACAGCCTTGAATTACAAAATAAGTTAGGAAAAGACGCTTTTTTGCTTGTGAACAGAATTTTGCAAAACCGAATGTCCCTCATGCAGATGATCTCTTCCCACTTCGTGAAAGCGATAAAAATCCGGAATAAGGCAATGGCTGACAATATTTCGTGGCTGGCACAGGAGATGTTTCCAAATGAGAAGATAATAGTATGGGCGCACAATGGGCATATAATGAAACAATCTGGGAGATTGCTAGGATTTCCATCGACATTTTCTTATTTACCTCCCAAAATCAAGGAGTTCTCCTATACCATTAGCTTCTTTATGTATAGTGGGCAAGCAGCGGAAAATAATCGCAGCGTATATGAAGTGCGGCAGCCTGGCCAAGACAGCATCGAGTTTCGCATCAAGCAAGCCGGGCATGAAATTGGCTTTTTCGATATCTCGCAGCAAAGAAAAGTGCCCCAAAACCGCTGGCTTTTTCAGCACACTTACACAATGCATGAAGGGAAGCAATTAAATCTTATCAAACCTAGCGCTTGTTATGACGGGCTTGTCGTTTGTTCAAAAACATCTTCTCCAAACTACATCAATTTAGATTGAAATTGGCCAAAGAAAGATAAGGTTCCACGTTTGGCGGCCATGGTGCCAGACATCTGTCAGTCAAGAAAAATGTTCATTTGGTTTAAAAAGAGATATAGGTAGAAACAAGGACGTTTAAAATGAATAAACATCGAAAACTTTCGATAGATGTGATGATAGGTTTTCCTTTCTTTTTTATCGTGAGTGTTATGACAGGAAAATGGCAATCTTTCTTTGGAGTTTGCTTCCACGTTTTATGGGTGGGATAACAGGATTGATTGCTTTAAGAAATGCAAACATTATTAGGAGTAGCGTAATGAATCTTTTAAGTCGAAACTGTTTATTTTCGAAAAGATGACTGAAGTCATTGTTTGGCCTACGAAATTGTGACTGAAGATAGTAAGTACAAATTTGAAAATACTGTAACATACATATTAAAAGAAAGGAGGAAAAGATGCTATGTATCAACGTTTCGTTTCGGATTCAAAAAAGGGGAGAATAAGATGATATGGATAAAGAAAGGAATACAACAACCAGTTGTTACAATCCTTTTGTTTATCGCGCTGAGCCTTGCCGGGGTCTTTTCTTATTTTGAAATGGATAAACAAGAAGATCCTGAGTTTTTAGTGAATGGCGTAGCCATTGTGACTGCTTATCCCGGAGCGGGAAGTGAAAAGGTAGAACAATTGGTTACCAATGTGTTGGAGAAAAAAATAAGGACAGTTTCTGAAGTACAAAATATAGAGTCTTTTTCGCTTCCCAATGCATCTGCCTTGTTTGTGACCTTTAAAGAAGGAAATAATTTGGAAAAAGCACAGCAAAAAGTAAAGGAGCAGGTGGACCAGGCGAAAAAGCTTTTGCCAGAAGAGGCAACGGAACCGGAAATCAAGACAGATCTTTCTGAGATGGCTTTTATGATTGTTCATCTTTCTCAAGATGGCCAAATCAATCACGAGGAATTGAAAGAGAAAGCGAATGATCTGCAGAAACGGTTTGACCGAGTAACAGGAGTCAAGCGAACAGAAATCTTGGGATTAGCGGATCAGCGGGTCGAAATCAATGTCGATATCCCGAAACTGAAAAGCTTGGGACTTTCTTGGCTGCAAGTAATGCAGGTTTTACAAAAAAATCATGTGCAAATTCCAGAAGGCACTTTAAAAGGAAATGAAAAAAAGAATGTCCTGAGCGTTGGAGGGCTTGGCAATCCGGATCAGATCGCAAATCTTCCAGTCTTTCAGGATCCCAAGTCAGGCAAGCAATTGGTTGTCAAGGACTTTGCTAAAGTTAAATGGGGATACGAAAAGGAAAGCACGAAAATTTTAACAGGTGAAAAGCAAAGTGTAGCGATAATTGTTTATGTGGACTATCATGTAGATGCCAGAAAAACGGGAGAGGAATTAAGAAAAGCTTATCAATCTTGGCAGAAAGAATTACCGAAACAATATACGGGGAAGGTTGTTTTTGATCAAAGTGAAAGCGTAAATAAAAAGTTTCATGAACTGTATCGTGAATTAGGCGTCGGTATATTGGTTGTTATCGTGATCTGCCTGTTAGGATTAGCCGTCCGCTCCGCGTTGATTACCAGTCTTAGCGTGCCGGTTACCGTGTGTATCTCATTATTTTTCTTAAATCTTTGGGGAGTGAGTTTGCATCAGATTTCCATTGCTTCGATTATCCTCGTTTTAGGCATTTTAGTGGACGATTCGATTGTCTCCAATGAGAATATTGAGAGACATTTAACCGAAAACGGGAATAACATAGGGAATATTATTAAAGCTGTATATGAAGTAACGCCTTCAATTATTGTCGCAACATTGACGATTGTTGTCGGATTTGCTCCCCTTTATTTCTTAGAAGGGGATACGGGGCGTTTTATCCATTCGATCCCGCAAGTAATCATTGTGACTTTGCTTGTTTCATTGCTCGTCTCCCTGTTCTTTATTCCAGCATTGCGGGCAAGATTCGGATTAAAAGGACAAGCAAAAGAAAGTGAGTGGCTGCTGAGAGGATGGTCTGTTCTACAGTCTAAATATGAGCAGTTAGCGACGAAAACATTAAAAAGAGCTCCATTATGGATTGCTATCTTTTTTGGGGTAAGTACCGCCTTATTGGCTTTGCTGCCATTATTACAAGTACAGTTTTTCCCTAAGGCGGATGGACGATCCCAGTTAGTGGTCGATATTCGTTTACCACAAGGGTCCAGTCTCGAACAAACAGAGCGAGTGGTGAAAAAAGTAAGGGAAATCGTCAAGCATGATAAAGCGATCGATTTTGATATCGCCTACTTGGGACAATTGATGCCGAGAATTTACTATAATGAGAAACCGATAGATCGCGGGGAATCTGTGGGGCAGATGATGCTGCATCTCAATGAGACTGGAGTTAAGGAAACAGAAAAGGTCGTTGACCGGCTGAATGAGCAGTTAAAAGGGAAATTTCCAAAAGATACGCGTGTGTTAGTACGGCAGTTTGAGCAAGGGCCGCCCATTGAAGCACCTATCCAAATTCGGATGAAAGGAGAAAATTTAGCCCAGCTGCAAAAGATTTCGGAAGATGTCAAAAGAGAGTTGGATGGGCTTGCCCATATTACCCAGACCCAGTCATCGTTTGGAAGAAAAACTTCCGAAGTATTTGTCATCCCTGATAAGGAAAAGAGCCTGAAATACGGAATCTTTCCACAAGATATCGCTTTAAACCATCGATTTGCCCTTGAGGGGATCGAAGTGGGCAAAGCATTTATTGAAAACGAATCGTTTCCTGTTTTATTGAAGGCAAACCAATCACCAAGAAATATAGAAGAATTAGGGGAATTTTGGGTTTCCGCCGTTTTCCCGAACGGCCAAAGCCAATATGTGCATCTCAATCAGATTGCTAAAATATCGACTGTTCAAACCGTCCCGCAGATCACTCATTATAACGGAGAGCGGCAAGCCGTAGTGACAGCTTATGTGGATAATAACCAAATGGTGCCACAAGTGACTAAAAAAGTGCAGGAGCGTCTGAAAGCCCTAGAGGAAAAATGGCCGAGTGGATATCAATGGACAATGGAAGGGCAAGAGGAACAGCGTACACAAGCATTTGAATCGATGTACAAGTTCTATGTGCTATCCATACTATTGATTTTTGTGTTAGTGTTTATCCAATTCCGTTCATTCTGGAAGCTGATTGTAATTATGACAGCGATTTATATGGCGATGAGCGGAGCCATTTTATCCCTCTATCTTACCAATCAGCCATTAGGATTTATGGCATTACTTGGCATGATTGGATTGGGGGGCGTTGTCGTTCGAAATGGAATGATGCTTGTGGAGTTCGCTGATAATGCATTGGATCGAGGACAAGGGTTGAAAGATGCTTTGATTCAGGCTGGAAGGCTGCGTTTGCGCCCGATTTTATTAACGTCCTTATCCGCAGTGGGCGGATTAACGCCTTTAGCCATCATAGGAGGAAATTTATTTCGCCCCTTAGCTGTTACGATGATAGGAGGGTTACTGTATAGTACCGCTTTAACTTTATTGGCAGTGCCGGCTCTTTATTATGTGATAGCCCGGAAAAAGGAAAAAAGAAATGCCTGAAAGTGAGAAGACAGACAAAGGGTAAAAAGTATGATGAATCACGTTCTGACACTTTCTATAAGGCATCTATCCGCACAATACTGGTGAGGTTTTCAGAATACAGCACTGACAGGATATTCCCAACACCGAAAATGTTTTAAGATGGGGGAGAGGATCGTTTTGGGGGATTCTCTTTTAAGGGGTTCTCAAGCGGTTCCCAGATGTTATGAGGAAAAAATAAAAGACGAAATGATATCCTTGTCAATTTATGGTTCCTTTTCGAATAATATGAAGGAGCTCTTTTTCTTGAAGAATGGGCAAAAGAGGTGTTCGCTGGCCGTTCGTGGATGTTTTTTGCGGGATTGCACGAGCTTCCCAATTTAGCGGTGGCCAGCTTATATCGGGCGTCATCATCTCGATGGAATATAAAAGACGTCATCGTATCACCGCTTCATTGTGCGATATTTTGCGCATGTTGGTTTCTTGTACACAGAAATAGCCCATGCCGGCCAGTTTCTTTTATACAGAAGTGTTAATTCTGCGGCGTTGCTGCTGATTCCTTATATGGCATATTTCCTTTAGGTGTTAGCGGAAAACCGCTGCATCAGCGTAAAGTACATCGTGAAGTATGCATCATTGCTATGAATCCGCTTAATTATTGTTTTTTATCGTATCGGGACTTGTCATTTTTCTTTTTATGTGATTAGCGTATTCGTTTTTGCCAAAGATAGAGTTAAAGCGTTACGTGGAAAAATGATAGACCGCATTTTTTATATGGACAATTTTATTTTCCGGCATTCCGGTGATTCCGCATAAAAACGGGCGGTTGATGAGTGCGCTGTTGACAGCGGCGGTGAGGCTTTTTTCCTCATATAAGCGGATTGCTATGTTTCCGATCGGAAACTCGGAATAAGCGCCAAATTCATCGCTGCTTTCCGTTACGGCCTGGCGGGGTATATCGAATAAATGGCAATATTTTTGCAATGACTTGTCAAGATCGCTTGCATTCATCCCAATATGCGAAAGGGACGGGGTTCCGATGCTGTGCTGCATGAGAGGGGTCATTTCGTTAGCGCGGGCTTCTTCCGGTTCACCCCATTGGATGAAAAACGGATAGCGGCATGTGTCATCTTGTTCGTCATGGATAAATAACATCGACCAGCTTATTGTTTTGCCATCCTCACGTTTTCGGCTTCCGGAAAACGGACCGATCGGCTTTAGTCCTTTTGTTTGGATGCGGGAAATGGCAGCATCGATATCGTCCGTGCGGAATGCCAATTGCGAAAAGCCTTCTCCTTTATGGGAGTCCGTGATGATTTGCTGGATCAAAACGTTGTCGGACGTTTTCGCTTTATCAAAGTCGGCAATGCCGATCCATTCAATGTACCGCAGTCCGGTAAAGTAATTTAGGCAGTTATACGTTCCCCAAGAAGGGTGATTTCCTCCGTTTATGGCATGAAAGCCAATAAGCTGAAACGCGGTTTTCGCTTCTTCTGGTTTTTCCGTATAGTGAACGATATGATCAAATGTGACATTCATGGTCGCTTCCCCTTTTTAACAAAAATTTTAAAACAGCCTGTTTTTTATTTTATATAGCTCTCGCTCGTTCGCGGTTGTTTTATGAACGGCAAAATCGACATCAAGCTGAATGTTGTCTAACCGTTCGTTCAGTTGGTGGTAATGGGAATCTACTTTTTCCTCGAGTTCATGAAGACCTTGTTTGAGAGAAGCGATTTCACCGTGGATGATGTGTACGTCTGTTGCGAGGGCTTCGAGTTTGGCATCTGTTTCATCTTGGCGGTGAAGAAGTGCCGTCATTAGTTCGTTCAGTTCCTTTAGTCCGGATTGCAAATAAGCTTGTTCTTCTTCTAATCGTTTTTGCCCTTGGAGCAGTATTTGTTGTTCCCGGCGGATCGTTTGTTGTTCTTTTCGGATAGTCAGCTGTTCTTCCTCTAACCGTTTTTGCCCTTCGACAAGATTATGCAATGTACCTTCGATATTGCCAAGCTTGTCAAGCACTTGCTGGAGAACTGTTTCGTCCATAAACATCCCCCATTCACGCATGCTTTGGTTATTTAAAAATATTATAGCACATATGTTCGTTTCTATCAAGAATATGGTGGAAAGCTGTTTTTGTATTCTTGCACAGAACGCGCGGCAAATGTTGCTTCATTCGATGAAAGTTTGGTATCATCATAGTATTGTGATAGGTCGAACTCATTGGAGGTGAAAATGATGTCGAGAATTTCCATCGAACAAGTCAAACATGTGGCGCATTTGGCGCGTTTGGCGATTACTGACAAAGAAGCAGAAATGTTTACGAAGCAGTTAGATGCGATTATTACGTTTGCTGAGCAATTAAATGAGCTCGATACAGAAAACGTTCCGCCAACCTCGCACGTTTTGGATATGAAAAACGTCATGCGCGAAGATGTGCCGACACCGGGACTTCCGCGCGAAGAAGTGTTGAAAAACGCTCCGGACCACCAAGACGGGCAATTCCGCGTACCAGCGATTTTAGAGTAAGGAGGGGGAAGCAATGTCATTATTTGACCATAAAATTTCCGAATTACATACCCTTTTACAAAAAAAAGAAATCTCGGTATCAGATTTAGTCGATGAATCGTTCCGCCGCATTGGCGAAGTAGAAGACAAAGTGCAAGCGTTTTTAACGCTTAATGAAGAAAACGCGCGCGCGAAAGCGAAAGAGTTAGATGACAAACTAGCGAAAGAAGAAAACGATTTTGGGGTGCTTTTTGGCATTCCGATTGGCATTAAAGACAACATTGTCACAAAAGGGCTTCGCACGACATGTGCAAGCAAAATTTTGTACAACTTTGATCCGATTTATGACGCAACAGTCATGGAGCGCTTGAACGAAGCTGGCGCGATAACAGTTGGAAAATTAAACATGGACGAGTTTGCGATGGGATCTTCCACGGAAAACTCCGGTTTTCAACTTACCCGCAATCCTTGGGATCTTGAACGCGTACCAGGCGGCTCCAGCGGCGGTTCCGCTGCGGCAGTAGCGGCAGGCGAAGTGCCGTTTGCGTTAGGTTCGGATACAGGCGGATCGATTCGCCAGCCGGCGGCGTTCTGCGGTGTTGTTGGTTTGAAGCCAACATACGGACGCGTATCCCGCTTTGGTCTTGTCGCGTTTGCTTCTTCACTTGACCAAATCGGTCCGATTACGCGCACGGTAGAGGATAACGCCTACTTATTGCAAGTGATTGCCGGTTTAGATCCAATGGATTCGACATCGGCAAACGTGGAAGTGCCAAATTATGTTGAGGCGCTTACCGGCGATATTAAAGGGTTGAAAATCGCTGTGCCGAAAGAATATTTAGGCGAAGGCGTAGCGGAAGAAGTTCGCCAATCTGTGCTTGATGCGTTAAAAGTATTGGAAAAACTAGGAGCTACATGGGAAGAAGTATCGCTGCCGCACTCGAAATACGCGCTGGCAACTTACTATTTGCTTGCTTCTTCGGAAGCGTCCGCGAACCTGGCCCGTTTTGACGGCGTTCGTTACGGCTATCGCGCGGATAATGCGAAAAACTTAATCGATATGTATAAACAAACGCGCAGCGAAGGATTCGGAAACGAAGTAAAACGCCGCATTATGCTTGGGACATTCGCATTAAGTTCGGGATATTATGACGCTTACTACAAAAAAGCGCAAAAAGTCCGGACATTAATTAAACAAGACTTCGAAAAGGTATTTGAAAAATACGATGTCATTGTTGGCCCGACAACGCCGACACCAGCGTTTAAAATCGGCGAAAAAACGAGCGATCCGTTAACGATGTATGCTAACGACATTTTAACGATTCCAGTGAACCTTGCTGGCGTTCCGGGCATTTCTGTACCATGCGGTTTTGTGAACGGCTTGCCGGTCGGATTGCAAATCATCGGCAAACATTTTGATGAAAGCACGGTTTACCGCGTTGCTCACGCATTCGAGCAAGCGACCGACTATCATAAACAAAAACCAGCGTTATAAGGGGGGAAACATGATGAATTTTGAAACGGTTATCGGTCTTGAAGTTCACGTCGAGCTAAAGACAAAATCGAAAATTTTCTCCAGCAGCCCAAATGCGTTCGGAGCGCCCCCAAACACGCAAACGAACGTAATTGATTTAGGTTATCCGGGAGTTCTTCCTGTGCTGAACAGACAAGCAGTCGAATTTGCGATGAAAGCGGCGATGGCGCTAAATTGCGAAATCGCGACGGAAACGAAATTTGATCGGAAAAACTATTTTTATCCGGACAACCCGAAAGCATACCAAATCTCGCAATATGATCAGCCGCTTGGCCGAAACGGCTGGATTGAAATCGAAGTGAACGGCAAAAAGAAAAAGATCGGCATCACTCGTATTCATTTGGAAGAAGATGCGGGAAAACTGATGCATACCGGCGACGGCTATTCGCTCGTCGATTTCAACCGCCAAGGCACACCGCTCATCGAGATTGTGTCAGAACCGGACATCCGCTCTCCGGAAGAAGCGTACGCGTATTTGGAAAAATTAAAATCAATCATCCAATATACGGGTGTGTCCGATTGTAAAATGGAAGAAGGTTCGCTTCGCTGTGACGCGAACATTTCCCTTCGTCCGATCGGTTCAACCGAGTTTGGCACGAAGACAGAACTGAAAAACTTAAACTCGTTTAACTTTGTGCGCATGGGTTTAGAATACGAAGCAAAACGGCAAGAGAAAATTTTGCTTTCCGGCGGCGTCATCCAGCAAGAAACGCGGCGCTTTGATGAAGCGACGAAAACAACGGTGCTTATGCGCGTCAAAGAAGGATCGGAAGACTACCGCTATTTCCCAGAGCCAGATCTTGTTATGCTATATATCGACGATGAATGGAAAGAACGCGTCCGCGCGTCGATTCCGGAGCTTCCTGACGCCCGCAAAAAACGCTACGTCGAAGAGTTTGGCTTGCCGGAATATGACGCGAAAGTGCTGACACTGACAAAAGAAATGGCCGATTTCTTCGAAGCGACGGTCGCAAACGGGGCGGATCCGAAATTGGCGTCGAACTGGCTTATGGTCGAAGTGTCCGGTTATTTAAACGCCGAACAAAAAGAACTGCATGAGATCGCATTGACGCCGGAAAGCTTGGCCGGCATGATTAAGCTGATTCAAAACGGCACGATTTCTTCGAAAATCGCGAAAAAAGTGTTTAAAGAGCTCGTCGAAAAAGGCGGAGACCCAGAAAAAATCGTCAAAGAAAAAGGGCTTGTGCAAATTTCCGACGAAGCGACATTGCGCAAAATCGTCCTTGAAGTCCTTGACGCCAATCCGCAATCGGTCGAAGACTATAAAAACGGCAAAGACCGCGCGCTCGGTTTCTTAGTCGGACAAGTGATGAAAGCGACAAAAGGGCAAGCGAATCCGCCGCTTGTCAATAAGTTGTTAGTAGAAGAAATTAACAAACGATAAACAAGTTAAAGCTGGCTGCATCAAGCCAGCTTTTATTTTTTGGCCAATATGGTTGAGAGGATTAAAAAAATGGCACAAAGCGAAAAACAGCATAGAAAGCAGCGGTTTTTTTATTTATTCTGTACCATAGTTACCATTGCGTTCTTACGATGCGCTTGGCGGCTGCATGCAAAAAAGATTTTAAAATAAATATTGACCTGGCGATATTTGGAGTGATAAGATATTGTAAAAACATATTATTCCGATTTATATAGTATGAATTAAGATGAAGGAAATGATGGCCATTCGTTTAATTATAAAAAATCTTCATTGAGTAGAGAGGGGAATTGCGTTTGATGAAGTTTTTGCAAATTGCCAGTGGAAAGGAATTTTTGGCGGCTTCCATACACTATCCTGATTCGCTGCTTCCAGCGAAAGAAATTCCTGTTGTGATTATTTGTCATGGATTTATTAGCACACGTATAGGAATTGACAGGCTGTTTGTACAAACAGCACATTATCTGGCTTCGCGGGGAATGCCAGTGGTCCGATTTGATTATGCCGGATGCGGCGAAAGCAGCGGGGAGTATGGAGATAATAGGTTGGAGGATTTAATTTATCAGACGAGAAGCGTCATTGATTATGTCAAAAGCACAGAATCGTTCAAAAATAACCCAATCATTCTTCTCGGCCATAGTTTAGGCGGCGCAGTTGCATTGCTTACAGCGGCGATAGATACGAGGGTTGATTCTTTGATACTGTGGGCTCCATCGGCGAATCCTTATGATGACATTACCCGAATTGTCAAAACACAAACAAAGGTGTCTAATTTGGACAGAAATATCGATTATTGTGGTTATCGATTAGGCCCGCATTTTTTTCAATCTTTATCCCATTACCATCCATTGCAAGAGGCAAAGAAGTTTCCGGGAAATGTGTTAGTGGTGCATGGAGGAAATGATGAAGAGATTCCTGTGGAATATTGCCACTTATATTATCAAGCTTTCCAACTTCGCAAAAAAGGGAATTGCGTGAAGGAAATCATTCCAGAAGCTAATCATACATTCTCATCACTCTCACATCGGCAAATACTTTTACAGATAACAAGCGACTGGCTCGAAAAAGAATTGTTCCTCATATCTTGAACGTGTTGCTAATAACTGCGAACTGGAAATCATATATCGTCCCCACGCAACCAACATTTCAAGGGGTGGGAGATATTATGATTTCCAATTATATCATAGAACATGTGTTCCTAGATAAAAACGGCTACATTTTACATGCTGCGTTATTTCGTGCATTGACAAGCTCTTCTCGCCAGAAACACGCCTATCCTCCTATTCATGGAAATCGATCGCAAATGTGAAAAACTTATTTTTCCATTCCCTCTTTCTATTTATTGTTATTGCAAAGCCGGAATGTAAATAAAGAATGAGAAAAAATTCTGCATTTATTAACGTTACTCAAAATTTTTTAAAATCTACTTTACTTATTGCAATAATATGAATAAAATGAAAAAAATTGTGCGAGAATGATTAGTCATCGAAGAGCTCTTGAGTGCATCAACATTCGGGAGCTTTTTGTTTTCATATTCAAAAAAGAGGGGGGAGAAGAAACGTGAATATTGATTACATTGAAGCATTTATTTATGTTGTTCATTTTAACAGCATTCATAAAGCGGCCGACGCGCTGTTTTTATCACAGCCAACGGTTACAGCACGGATCAAGGCATTGGAGCGCGAGCTGGATACGGAGCTGTTTGAACGGCAAGGAAGAGGCATAACACTGACGGAAAAAGGAAAAATGTTCGTTCCATATGCTGAGCAGATTCTTCGCACTTTCCAGCAGGGAAAAAAACAACTGAAAAAAAGAGAAGATCAGGAAGAGGTGGTCATTGGAGCGAATCTTATCACATCGCAATATTTTATTCCGTTTGCACTGCCGCTTTGGAAAAAAGCGCATCCGAATCTCCGGTTTAAGTTTATTTCAGCGTCCAATGAGGTGCTGCTGGATAAACTGCTGCAAAAGCAGATTGATGTGGTCTTCATGAAAGAAGTGTCGCATCATTCGCTGCAGAATAAACCTCTCCTTGATAATTCGATCCGGCTTGTCGTTAAGCCAGGACATCCATTTCAGTTTCAGTCAAAGTTGTCCGCGCGGCAGCTGGCGCGTGAACCGTTAGTGTTTTTTGAGTGTGGTGCATTTGACTGGAATCGTGTTCACAAAATTTTTGAAGTAGAAAACGTGGAGCCGCGGATTGAATTTCAGGTGGATCATCTCGAAGTGGCAAAATCGCTCATTCAAAGTGGATGTGGGATCGGATTTTTGCCTTATTTATGCATAAAAAATGAACTGGAAACTGGCCAGCTTGCGGAAGTCAATGTCGCTCATTTGATGATGCTGAAACAGTATATTCATGGAATATATTATGGCTCTGAGCCCCCTTTTATATGGAATACCATTCTTTCATCTGTTGAAAAGTTTGCAAAAAATGCAATTGCGCCGGTATCACAAACGAATTGATAGATTTTTTTGATGAATCGTATAAATCTTTCTATCACCGGAAGTATTGCCTTTTTCCTTTTTCCAGTGGTAGGATAAATGTCAAAATAAAACCAATTATTCACACCTACAAACTTGGAATAAAAACGAGGGGAGAAATATGTATGAGTTATCAGCTTGGATTGTTGGATCAAAGCCCGATTCCTGAAGGGGCTTCGGCGTTTGATGCCCTGCAGCAAACAGTCCGCCTCGCTCAAAAAGCCGAAGAATGGGGATATTCGCGTTTCTGGGTATCAGAGCATCATAACACCGAACAACTGGCAGGCTCCTCACCAGAAGTATTGATTTCGTATTTGCTCGCCCGGACTAATTCGATTCGGATTGGATCAGGGGGAGTCATGCTTCAACATTACAGCCCTTTTAAAGTTGCGGAAAATTTCCATGTTTTGTCTTCTCTTGCACCTGGAAGAGTCGATCTTGGTGTTGGGAAAGCGCCGGGAGGGCTCCCATTGTCAACGAAGGCATTACAGTTCGGAACGATGAATGACGGAAAAGACTTTAAAGAGCGGTTCGTTTTTTTAAAAAAATTGATTGAAGATTCCGTCGACGAACACCATCCGTTCGCCGGCATTCGTGCTACACCAATCCCTCCAGAAAAACCTGAAATGTTTTTGCTTGGAGCCAGTCCCCAAAGTGCGCAACTAGCCGCTGACCTTGGTGTTGCTTTTGTATTCGGTCTATTTCTTAATGGCGATATGAAGGTGCTTGAAGAAGCGGCACGCGTTTATCGAAAGGGCTATCCGGATGGGCGTTTTCTCGTATCCGTTGCCGTTGTCGCCGCCCCTTCACAACAAGAAGCGGAACAACTGGCGGGAGAGCAAAAAATATTCAAAGTGCATCTCCAAAGCGGTCGCACGGTAACGGTTTCATCATTAGAACAAGCGCATGCCTTCGGAAAGCAAGCTGACGAAGCTTACGAAGTGGAAGAACAAGCGAGCAATATTATTGCAGGCACACCTTTATATGTCAAAAACGTTTTAACAAATTTTCACAAAAAATATCAAGTAGATGAATTTATTTTGCACACCCCGCTTCAAAAAGCGGAAGAACGGCTTCGGTCGTTTCAATTGCTAAGTCCGATTCACTCGAATGAGGATGACAAAAGTGCAGAAAGGGATGAAGAATATGTCTCATAAAAAACAGATTAAATTGGGAATCATGTTGCACGGCCCGGGCAGTCACATGAATGCATGGAAAGACCCGAGTGTTCCAAAAGATGCAAGTGTGAACTTTCTATATTATAAGTCCATTATCCAGCAAGCAGAGGCAGCAGGATTTTCTTTCGCCTTTGTGGCCGATGGATTATATATTAATGAAAAATCGATTCCTCATTTTTTGAATCGCTTTGAACCGATAACCATTCTGTCTGCCCTTGCAGCAGTGACATCGAGAATAGGGCTTGTCGGCACGGTATCGACGACTTACAGTGAACCATTTACCGTTGCCCGCCAATTTGCATCGCTGGATAAAATAAGCGGCGGCCGTGCTGGATGGAATGTAGTCACTTCTCCGTTAGAAGGCTCTGCAAGAAACTACAACAAAGGAGAACATCCGCCGCATGCGCTTCGCTATGAAATTGCCGAAGAATTTTTGCAAGTCGTTAAAGGCCTTTGGGATTCATGGGAAGATGATGCTTTCGTACGCAACCGTGAGACCGGGCAATTTTTTGATAGAAATAAGCTTCATGTTTTAAATCATAAAGGCCGTTTCTTTTCTGTTGAAGGCCCGTTGAATATTGAACGTTCGAATCAAGGGCAGCCTGTCATTTTTCAGGCGGGTTCTTCCGAAGCCGGCAAGAATCTGGCTGCAAAAGAGGCAGATGCCGTTTTCACCAATGTAGAGACACTTGAACAGGCGCAGGCTTTTTATGAAGATGTGAAACGGCGGGCAGAAGCGAATGGGCGGAGCAGAGACGAGATTCTCATTTTCCCGGGGATTCATCCAATTGCCGGGGCCACCATTGAAGAAGCGGAAGAAAAATACAAAGCGATTCAAAACCTTGTGTCGATCGAAGAGGCGCTTCATTATTTGGGACGGTTCTTTGATCACTTCGATTTCAGTGTATTCCCGCTTGATGAGCCGTTTCCGGATGTGGGTGATGTCGGGAAAAACAGCTTCCAATCGACAACTGATCGGATTAAGAAAATCGCGCGTGAACAGAACTTGACACTGCGGGAAGTGGCTTTGCAGGTAACCACTCCAAAAGGAGCATTTTTCGGAACATATGAACAGGTGGCCGATCAATTGATTGCCTGGGTGGAGGGCAATGGAGCCGATGGATTCATTTTTGCCCCGCCTGTTCTCGGCAGCGGTTTAACCGATTTTGTTCAGCACGTCATCCCGATTCTGGAAGAGCGGGGCTACTACAGCCGGGAGTATCAGAGTGATACATTGCGGGGAAATTTGGGGCTGCCGTACAAGGAAAATCAATATACGAAAAAATCAAAAGAAGCGATTCATTAATAAGGTGCAAAAATAATTCCATCGATGCCGTTGCAGATGTTATGGAGACGAAAGCCGGGAAAGATCAACGGAATGAATAGTTGGCGCTGTGGAAAAAGGAACGGTCTGAAAGGCAGCAGTAGGGTTGCCACCTTAAAAAGGAAGGGAGGGCATGTTTGGTCATGAAGAAACAGAAAGTAACAGAGAACATTAAAATTACAAGAGATGTGCCCGTTTCGATGAGAGACGGAACCATCTTGTATGCAGATATATACCGGCCAGACGACCAGGAAAAATACCCCGTTTTGCTATTAAGAACTCCTTACAACAAGAGCGATGCTCAGACAATGAATTACGCTCATCCAATCTGGTATGCCAAAAATGGGTATGTGGTCATTGTTCAAGATACTCGTGGAAGGTGGAAATCTGAAGGTACATTTGATCCTTATAAGGCAGAAGGACAAGACGGCTATGATACGGTTGAATGGGCGGCACATTTGCCTGATGTGGAACCTAAAGTAGGGATGTACGGGTTTTCTTATGCTGCTGCAGTGCAATTATTAACCGCTGCTGAGAGGCCGCCACATTTAAAGTGTATTGTTCCGGCTATGATTGGTTCAGATGGCTATAACGGACATGTTTATAAACATGGCGCATTTGCTCTTGCTTTGAATTTGTCTTGGACATTGTTTGTTAGCCAGGACGAGGCATTTCGCAGAGGAAAATGGGATTGGTTGAGAGAGATTTCTTTCAATACAGCAGCGATCCAATCATTGTATCATTATCTGCCTTTAAAGGATGTTCCGGCTGTCAAAGAGGAATTAACGCCATTTTATCAAAAGTGGCTCGAACATCATGTAAGAGATGAATATTGGGACCGCTACTCGATGCAGGATCACTATGAGAAAATCAACGTTCCTGTTCTTCATATTGGCGGATGGTATGACATCTTCATTGATGGAACGATTGAAAACTTTCAAGGCATCAAAAAATATGCGGATGCTAAGGCAGCCAGTGAACAATATTTATTTATTGCCCCTTGGTACCACATGCCATGGTCGAGATATGTTGGTGAACTTGATTTTGGAGAACATGCCCGCAACCGAATCGATGAAATTCAACTGAGCTGGTTTAATCGATGGTTAAAAGATGAAGAAAACGAATGGTGCCAGAAAAAGCCAGTGAAGTACTTTTTGATGGGCAGCAATGAGTGGAGAGAGGCGTCCCAATGGCCGCCTCCTAATACGATAAATACAAATTACTATCTGCACAGTTCATATAAAGCAAATTCGATCAATGGCGATGGAAAACTGTCCATTCATCTCCCCGAAAAAGAAGCATCTGATATTTTTGTTTATCACCCATCCATTCCAGTACCAGCACTTGGCGGAAGATCAGGAGCAGATCCGGTTTTAACGCCGATGGGGCCAAAAAATCAACTTCCGATTGAAGCACGGAACGATGTTTTAGTTTACACATCAGACATATTAGAAGAAGATGTTTCCGTTGTTGGCGACATTAAAGTGATTCTGTATGCATCGACGACTGCGGAAGATACGGACTTTGTCGTGAAGCTCATTGATGTTCATCCAAATGGAAATGCGTATAACGTTGCTGAAGGAATCATTAGGGCAAGCTTTCGGAATTCCTTAGAAAGACAAGAACCTGTGCCAGCTTCACAAGTCATTAAATATGAAATCAATGCAGGCGCTATTGCCAATGTTTTCAAAAAAGGACACTCTATTCGCCTGGATATCACTAGTTCATTGTTTCCGACATTTGACCGCAATCCGAATAGATTGGTCAAGCCAGGAAGCGCGACGGCAGCGGATTTTATTGCTGCAACTCAAACGATCTATCATGGCGGGCGATATCCATCACATGTCATCCTGCCAATTGTTAAAGAACAACGATGATTTCAAGAATGTCCATGTTACCAAGAAGGAGGAAGACATGAAAAAAAAGTTCGTTTGGTTTGATTTAGGTTATACCCTTTTTTACCAGCAGCGAGAATCCATCTACCAGCAATTTCTTAAAGAAAATGGCATTTATATCTCGTTAGAAAAAATCGAAAAGGCTTATCACCTGACAGATAAATATTTTATGAGAGAGTATCCGAGTGTGTTAGGAAAAGAGATTCAAACTTTCTACCCTTGGTATTTAGGTGTTTTGAATTTTAAGCTCGGCCTCCATTTTGATTTAAGCAGGCAAAGTGAACGAATGCAGGGGATGCAAAAGTATATGGAGCAATGGCATCCTTTCCCCTTTGTGAATTCGGTATTATCTCAGTTAAAAAGGCACTCCATCAGGCTTGGAGTGATCAGCAACTGGGATCGCAGTGCCAGAGAACTTCTGGAGAGACATGGTTTAACTGCCTATTTTGATCATATTATTATTTCTGCAGAAGTTGGCGTGGAAAAGCCGGATGCCGCGATTTTTGAAAAAGCCTTAAAAGATGCTGGAGTGTCTGGAGAAGAGTGCATCTACGTTGGAGACAACTATTATGATGATGTGATTGGCAGTTCGAAAGTTGGAATGAAAGCTTTATTGATTAATCGCTTTAATCGGGAAGGGATAGAGGAAATCCGGTATCCTCACACGATTCGTTCTATCGAAGAAGTGCCAGATTTATTGAATAAAATGGGGCTTTTTTAATAATGATAATTTTTTAACGTAAAGGGGAGTTAATTGGGATGGCATTGATGATAAAAAGCAGAAAAAAGAAAAAAACAAATTTCATGAAAGGGCTATGGTTGAGCATTTCGCTTGTTCTATTGCTAACCGCATGTGACAGCCAAAAAGAAACAGCGAATGGCACAGCTTCTACTAAAGAAAAAGTGGATAAAGAAGTGGTTGTTGCGGTTCCCCAAGATCCGGATTACTTGGACCCGTTTTTGGCTCAAGCCGCAGGAACGAGAGAAATAATGTTCAATGTTTTTGAAGGGCTGTTAAAGCCAAATAATAAAGGGGAGCTTATCCCGGCGATTGCGGAATCTTATAAAATTTCCCCAGATGGGCTAACCTATACATTTATATTGAGAGATGGCGTGAAATTTCATAATGGGCAAGAGGTGACTGCTGAGGATGTAAAGTATTCCTATGATCTTTTAGCGGGAACTGATACAGGAAAGCCGTTGTACACTTCGTTTAGCAATGTGGAATCGATTACGGCACCGGATAAGAAAACGGTCGCCATTAAACTGAAGCAAAGAGAAGCCTCTTTCTTGACGGCAGTGACCGCTGCCGTTATTCCGAAAGGTTATAAGGACAGCAATAAAACTCCGATTGGGACAGGCCCTTTTAAGTTCGTGGAATACTTGCCGGGGCAGCGTCTCGTTCTCGAGAAAAATCCTGATTATTATGTGAAAGGTGTTCCTTATTTGGACAAGGTGGAGTTTCGCATTATTAAAGATGCAGAAGCTGCTTTCTTAGCTTTTCAATCAGGAGAAATTGACATTTATCCTCGAATCGGAAGCGAAAAATTAGAAGAATTGGGCAAAGGATATAAGTATGTTAGCGCCCCGCAAAACTTAGTGCAATTGCTTGCATTCAACCATAAAAGAAAACCATTCAATAACAAATTCGTTCGTCAGGCAATCAATTATGCCATTGATAAAGATGAGATTATTAAAGGGGTTGCCTTAGGAAAAGGAACAAAAATCGGCTCGAATATGAGCCCGATTATGGGCAAATATTATCAAGAAGGTTTAGAAGATAAGTATGCGATTAATATCGAAAAAGCGAAACAATTGCTTTCTGAAGCGGGTTACCCGAATGGATTTACAACAACGATCACGGTTCCGTCCAATTATCAGTTTCATGTAGATACAGCTCAAGTAATTGCCCAGCAGCTTAAAAAGATTGGAGTAAAAGCAAACATTGAAACTGTGGAGTGGGGAGTATGGCTGGAGCGTGTTTATCAAGGCAGGGATTATGACACGACGATTATAGGGCTGGATGGAAAATTAGATCCGTACGAAATCTTAAATAAATATTTATCAACAGCAAAAAATAATTTCTTTAATTTTTCTAACCATCAGTTTGATCAAATGCTGGAGCAGGCGAGAACAGAAGTGGATGAAAATAAGCGGGTAGAACTCATTAAAAAGGCACAGACCATTTTGGCAGAGGAAGCAGCGGCTGTTTACATTATGGATCCGAACACGAATGCGGCATTCAAAGACAATTTGGAAGGATATCAAACGTATCCAATTTATGTCCAAGATATGGCAGTAATAAAGGTGAAAGAGTAAGAGGCATGGATTAAGGCAAAGGTACAAGGTGATGGTATGAATTTTGTGATAAGGAGAATGTTTACGTTTTTTCTGACGCTGATTTTTGTCGTTTTCCTGTCTTTTTGCGCATTTCGCATTATTCCTGGGAACCCCGCTTTGGCGATTTTAGGGACGGAGGCCACCCCGGCACAATTGGAAGCACTTAATAAAAAACTCGGAGCTGACAAACCTCTTATCGAACAATTCGGATCATGGATGATTAATGTTTTGCATTTCGATTTTGGCGAATCATTGCGGTTTTCCGAACCTGTTTTAAGTTTAATCATAAGCCGCTCCTCCGTTACCTTCTCTTTGGCCATCATTGCTTTAATCATCACTGTTGTTACAGCGATACCTTTAGGAATGTTGGCGGCAAAGAGCAAAGGGAAAACGATGGATTTTCTGATCTCCATCAGTACACAAATTGGTCTTTCGGTTCCCTCCTTTTGGTCTGGCATTCTGCTTATATTGATTTTCGGATTTACATTGAATTGGTTTTCTGCTGGAGGATATGTCCCGTGGTCAAAGAGCCCATTCCTTGCTTTGCGTTCCCTTTTTTTGCCGTCGCTGGCGATAGCAATTCCGCAAATTGCCATCGTTGTCCGTTATTTACGGACAACGATAATTGAACAGCTGAATGAAGATTATGTACGCACAGCATATAGTAAAGGGTTAAAAGAAACGACTATTTATTTCAAACATGTGTTAAAAAATGCGCTTATCCCTGTCGTTACAGTAGTTGGGATGAATTTTGGCGAAATTCTCGCAGGAAGTTTAGTCATTGAGCAGGTTTTCACGCTTCCGGGGTTCGGAAGCCTGCTTGTTTCCGCCATAGGCAGCCGTGATTATCCGCTTATTCAAGGGATGGTCCTTATTATTGCGTTCCTTGTTGTTTTGGTTAACTTAATAGTGGATTTAACCTATCGTTGGTTGGATCCAAAAATGGAATTAAAATAGGTGGTCCGCATGAACTTGCCAAAAAACAGCAATCTATGGATTGGGATATTTCTCGTTTCTGCAATGTTTTTATTTATGTTAGTAAGTTTCTTTTATTTGCCCTACGACATGAATGAGATGAAGATGGACGATCGCCTTGCCGGTCCAAGCCGCGAGCATCTTTTAGGAACCGATAATTTCGGAAGAGATATTCTCAGCCGTGTAATGGAGGGGTCGCAAACTGCTTTTACAGTAGGTTTCTTTTCTGTTGCTATTGGCATCACCGGTGGGTTGATCATCGGGGCTACTGCGGGCTACATAGGAAAATGGGCAGATGAAATTTTGATGCGCCTGATGGATGCTTTATTAGCATTTCCCGGAATTATCATCGCACTGGTTCTTGTTTCTATTTTTAAGCCCAATTTAACGCAGACGATAATCGCGATTGGTATTTTTTTTATTCCCGGATTTGCGCGAATTATTCGCAGCGGCTTTTTGGCCTATAAAAAAGCTGATTTTGTCATAGCGGCCAGACATTTAGGAGCAGGGCATCTTAGGATCATTGTTTATCATATTTTGCCGAATATGATGTCTCCTGTGATCGTGGCAGCATCTTTAAACTTTTCAGCGGCTATTTTAATAGAAGCGGCACTCAGCTATTTAGGCTTAGGTGTTCAGCCTCCGGATCCGAGCTGGGGTAGAATGCTGAATGAATCGCAAAGTTATATTCATAAAGCGCCTTGGTATGCACTTGCTCCCGGCATATTCATTACGTTGACGGTGCTTGGCTTCAATTTGCTTGGAGATGGGATAAGGGATTTGATGGCGCGGAAGGACTAGAAAGGAGGGATGGCATGTTGAAAGGAAATCATGAGCGCGAAGAGCTGCTTCGGATAAGCGATCTTGATATTTCATTGAAAAATTCGAAAAGAAATCTGAAAGTCATTAATGGCGTCTCCCTGACAATACATGCGGGTGAAGCATTAGGACTTGTTGGTGAATCCGGGAGCGGAAAAAGCGCCCTTGCTCTTTCCATCGTCGGTCTTCTGCCGAACTCCATGGTTGTATCAGGAGGCAGAATTACATATCGCTCCCAACCTCTTCATGAACAAAAACGAGATGAAATCCGCCGTTTGCGAGGAAAAGAGATTTCGATGATTTTTCAAGATCCGATGACCTCACTGAACCCTTCACTGACAGTGGGAAAACAGATCATGGAGATGTTTGCTTTTCATTTGGGAATGAAGCGTAAGGAAGCAAAACGGCAGGCTGTTGCTATCATGAAAAAAGTAGGCTTATCCCGGCCAGAAGATTTGCTGAAAGAGTATCCTCACCGGCTTTCAGGAGGAATGAGGCAGAGGGTGATGATTGCCATTGCTTTAGCCTGCCAGCCTAAATTGTTAATTGCTGATGAGCCAACCACCGCTCTTGATGTGACCATTCAAGCGCAAATCTTGCAATTGATGGAAGACGTGAAGAAGGAAGGGACGGCACTTTTGTTTATTTCTCATGATATAGGCGTTATCGCCGAAATTTGTGATCGTGTAGCGGTTATGTATGCCGGACAAATTGTGGAAGAGGGAACGGTACAGCAAATATTTGCCTCTCCTCAGCATCCTTATACCATCGGGCTTTTAAATTCGATTCCAACGCCAAATAAGAAAAATAAACGTTTATATTCTATTCGCGGAACGGTTCCTGCTATTTCTGACAGAGGCGCAGGTTGTCCGTTTCATTCGCGGTGTGATCATGCAATGGCCGTTTGTTTTGGCCATAATCCGGAATTTGTTCAGATGAATGAGCGGCAGTTGGTCCGTTGCTTTTTGGCTAAAAAGGAGGGAGGAAATGTTCATGACGGCATCCAATCTAGTGGAAATAGTAAACTTGAAAAAATATTATCCAATTCGCCGTTTTGGTATAACGAAAAAGGTAATACGAGCTGTTGACGGTGTATCTTTTTCAATCAAAAAGGGAGAAACGCTTGGACTGGTGGGAGAAAGCGGGTGCGGTAAATCCACTACTGGGCGAATGATCGCGCAGCTTGTTCCTTCGACGGAGGGAAAAATATTTTTTAAAGGAGAAAATATATCCAAATTTGCTGTCAAACATGCCAAACAGCTGAGCAAAAAAATTCAATATGTGTTTCAAGATCCGTATACATCTCTTAACCCGAGGCATAAAATAGCGTCTTTATTAAAAGAACCGTTAACCATCCATCACATTGGAAATAAAAAAGAGCGCCGCCAATCCGTCTTGGAAATGCTTGAACAAATAGGCCTTGATCCGTCTTTTGAAAATAAGTATATCCACCAATTAAGCGGCGGGCAGCGCCAGCGTATCGTGATAGCTCGCGCGCTTATGCTGCGCCCTGAATTTCTTGTTTTAGATGAACCGGTTTCGGCACTGGATGTTTCGGTTCAAGCACAAATATTAAATTTATTAAAAGATTTGCAACAGCAATTTTCGCTGACGTATTTATTTATTTCGCATGATCTTAACGTTGTTCATTATATGAGTGATCGAGTCGCCGTCATGTATTTAGGGAAAATTGTAGAAGTATCAGATGTTGATCATATTTACAAAGCCCCACTTCATCCGTATACGCAAACACTTGTTTCTGCTATACCAACCGTATGGAAAAAAGAAAAGAGAAGACGGATTCTTTTAGAAGGGGAAATTCCCGATCCTTCTTCTACAAAAGGATGTTCTTTTCAAGGCCGCTGCCCGTTTGCGTACGATAGGTGTAAATTTGAACAACCAAAGCCAATACATCTGGATAATCACCGGATGGTTAGTTGCCATTTATATTCATAAAAAGATGTACAAGGCAAATATCAATAATCACCGTAAACCATTGCGGCACTTCCAGCCTTTTTCGGAGCTAAGGGAGATTGCGCTTGTTTGATCAAAATAAAGATATTTATTTTTAGAAAATTGATAAAATAAAATTGACATTTATAGATTTTGAGAGTAAATTTATATATAAAACTAAATCGATATGTTTAGTTGGTTAAACAATTAAAATCTTGCATCCCCTTGCCATTGCCGGTTAGTCAACGAAAGGCATCTTCTTGGTTTTTCTACAAAAAAGATAGGTGCCTGTTTTGAAAATTTTATCAAAATTAAATTCGAAAGGAGAAAGTGACAATGTCAAATGAAAGAACGCTTCAGCCGGAAACATTAGCGGTGCATGCGGGGCAAGTGCCAGATCCAACAACTTTATCAAGAGCAGTGCCGATTTATCAAACAAGCTCATATGTATTTAATGACAGCCAGCATGCTGCTGATTTGTTTAGCTTAAAAGAAGAAGGTTATGTTTATACAAGAATCATTAATCCAACGACCGATGTATTTGAAAAGCGGGTTGCTGCCCTTGAAGGCGGTGTGGGGGCGCTGGCGCTTTCGTCTGGCCAAGCAGCTGTTTTTTATTCCATCATCAATATTGCTTCTGCCGGAGATGAAATTGTTTCTTCGTCAAGCATTTATGGCGGAACGTATAATTTGTTCCTTCATACGCTTCCTAAATTCGGAATTACCGTTAAATTTGTGGATTCCACTGATCCGAAAAACTTTGAGCAGGCGATTACAAGCAAAACAAAAGCGCTATTTGCGGAAACGATCGGAAATCCAAAATGTGACGTATTAGATATCGAAGCCGTTGCGGAAATCGCTCATCGCCATGCTATTCCACTAATTGTTGATAACACTATTCCTAGCCCGTATTTGCTTCGTCCGATTGACTTTGGTGCAGATATTGTGGTGCATTCAGCAACAAAGTTTATTGGAGGGCATGGAAATTCCATCGGTGGAATTATTGTCGACAGCGGAAAGTTTGACTGGGCGAAAAGCGGAAAGTTTCCAGAATTCACAGAGCCAGATCCAAGCTATCATGGCCTCATTTATACAGAAGCTGCCGGCGAAGCTGCCTATATTACAAAAGCACGTGTCCAACTGCTTCGCGATCTTGGCGCGGCATTGTCGCCATTCAATTCATTCCTGTTTTTGCAGGGGCTTGAAACTTTGCATTTGCGCTTAGAACGTCATAGCCAAAACGCGTTAGAGGTGGCGAAGTTTTTAGAAAAAGAGGCAGCCGTTGAATCCGTTAGCTACCCTGGTTTAGAAAGCCATCCTTCTTATGAGTTAGCGAAAAAGTATTTGCCAAAAGGACAAGGTGCCATCTTAACCTTTGAAATTAAAGGTGGCGTTGAAGCAGGGAAAAAATTAATCGATTCTGTTCAACTATTCTCTCACTTAGCCAATATTGGCGATTCGAAATCATTAATTATTCATCCTGCCAGCACTACGCATCAGCAGTTAAGCAGTGAGGAACAATTAGCTGCTGGCGTTACGCCGGGACTGATTCGCTTATCGGTTGGCACAGAGGCAATTGATGATATTTTATATGATCTAAAGCAAGCCATCAAAGCAAGCCAAACGGTAACTTCCATTGTGAAGTAAACTTTGTCTTATATGCGTATTTTGCGGCTCAATCAGTGATGATTGAGCCTTTTTTTGTTGTGACAGATATGTTGATCAACTAATTAGTAATGTGCCAGCGATTCATCAATGTGACCCGCATCAGAAATAGAGATAGAAAAAGAACAAAGGAATTAAAGATTGTTATTTATATGCATTAACGATGCTGGTCATTTGATGGTGAAACATATTAATGGCCTTGAATGCCCTACCATTCTTCTATCAGTTGAAAAATAAAAAAATGTAATTATATCAATGACTCAAACGAATTGATAGATTTTTTTTATGAATTATATAAATCTTTCTATCACTCGAAGTCTTGCCTTTTCACTTTTTCCGGTGGTAGGATAAATCACAAACATAAAACCGATTATTCATACCTATAAACAAGGAATAAAAATGGAGGGGAAATGCATATGAGTTATCAGTTGGTTTGTTAAATCAAAGTACAATATCTGGATGTGAAAGAGACAGCACTGTTTTCACAAATGAACAGGTTCAGCATTTTATGAAGATGTGAAGCAAAGGCAAGATGTTTATTTGTACCATCCGGTCGGCGGTGCAACCAAGGAATACGATTCCAAATCAGAACTTTGCGCCGAGCGAAGAGGCGCTTCATTATTTAGGGCGATTTGCAAAAAGCGATGGATGAATAAGGAGGAAGTTATGATGCCAAAACCATTATCAGTTGTCGTCTGGTCCAAAGAAGGATGTCACTATTGTGAAGAGGTGAAACAATTTTTAAAAGAAAAGCAGGTAGACTATCAAACCATCGATGTGACGAATCGGGATGAACTGCGTGATATTTTGGAAGTTAAATACGGCATCCGGCACGTGCCAGTTGTTGAAATTGGCCGCGGGGATGTATACGAAGGGGTGACAAAAGTCGGGCTCAGCCATCTTGCCAAAGCATTGAACGCTTATCTGTTAAATTAACTGAACTATATTCAATTCAGTATGTATGGACGAAGATAAAAGACGAAGATAAAAAATGGTCTTTCTTCAGAAAATTCTAACTGAACTATTGAAAATCTGGACTCGTTTGTGAGTAAAAATTGGGAGGAAAGAGGATGAATAAAAAGCTCAGTCTTATTGTGGTATTGCTATTGACATTCTTTTTAGCAGCGTGCTCGTCAAAAGAAGGAGCAACTTCTACAACTTCAACAGCAAATTCCAAAGACACAAAAGAAAAAGTGCAAAAAATCATTGTCGGCACCGGGACACAGTTTCCAAATATATGTTTCATTGATGAAAATGGAAAATTAACTGGATATGATGTAGAGCTTGTCCGGGAAATTGATAAAAAGCTTCCTGAATATGAATTTGAATTTAAAACAATGGAATTTTCTAATCTATTACTAAGCCTTGAAACCAAAAAAATTGATTTTATCGCCCATCAAATGGAAGTGAATGAAGAGCGAAAAGCAAAATTCTTATTTAACAAAGAGCCGTACAATATTTTCCCGCTGAAAGTAGTTGTTCGCAAAGATAATAACGATATTAAGTCCATTAAGGATTTAAAAGGAAAAAAAGTAATAGTCACCGCGACAAGCAACGCAGCTGTTTTCCTGGAGAAATACAATAAAGAACATAATGCGGGCATTCATATTGTGTATGCTGGTCAAGGAGCAGATGATGTAACCAACCAAATCCGCACGGGACGCGCGGATGCAACGATCTCAACGCCATTTGCGGTTGATTTCTTAAATAAGGCAGCTGACGCGCAACAAAAAGTAGTTGGCGAAACGCTTTTGGATTCGAAGGTGTATTTCTTGTTTCGCAAAGATGAAACAAAGCTGCAAAAACGTATTGATGAAGCACTTGTTGAATTGAAAAAGGAAGGTGTTGTCAGGGAATTAAGCAAAAAATGGCTTGGAGCGGATTATACTGTTGAATTTTAATAAGGAGGTGACCGAGGATTGGGCAAAGCATTTGATATCACACTAGTCGGGGAATTTCTGCCACAGCTTGTCCAATATTTAGGAGTTACGCTGCAAATCCTGGCCGTCTCTACTGTGTTCGGAATCGTTATCGGAATAGCCGCTGCTATTCCGCGGCTTTTCCGCATTCCGATATTATCGCAGCTGGTGGTTGTCTATGTTTCGTTTATTCGCGGAACTCCAATATTAATTCAACTATTCTTGATTTTTTACGGTGTTCCGGCGCTGTTTCTGTTGTTTGACATTGATCTGACCAGAATGGACCCTTTATATTTCGTCATGATTACATACTCGCTCAGTAACGGCGCTGTCTTTTCCGAAATATTTCGGGGCGCCATTCAGGCGATTGACTATGGGCAGACGGAAGCGGCGTATTCTGTCGGGATGAGTGATTCACAAACCTTTTTCCGGATTATCATTCCTCAAGCCATCGGAATCGCTTTCCCAAATATGGCAAATTGCATCATAAGTTCATTAAAGGATACGTCTTTAGCATTCACCATTGGGGTAATGGATATGGTCGGGAGAGGAGAAACATTGATTGCTTCAACAGCCCATGCACTGGAAGTATATATTTCTCTTTCAATTATTTATTACATTGTTGTTCTTGTTCTCGAAAAACTATTCCGCTTGTTTGAAAAGAGAGTGAACCGGTATAAACCAGATGTGGTGTCCTCTGCTTAACGGGCCGTTGGAAAGGAGGGACAGCTTTGACAATTGATATTCCATTTATGTGGACTGCGTTCAAAGAAATTATAAAAGCATTGCCTGTGACAATGATGCTGACACTTATTCCGCTGTTTGTCGGATTTTTCATAGGACTCGTGGTAGCGTTGATCCGAGTGTATAAAGTGAAAGGACTGTTGGCGATAGCGAACGGGTATGTCTCTTTTTTACGGGGAACGCCGATTATTATGCATGTTATGCTGATTTATTTTGGTTTCCCGCTTCTTATCGATGCGGTAGCTGCGAAATTGGGAATTTCCGTGCAAACACAGCTTATTCCCATCAGCACATTTGTTCTGACAGCTCTTTCATTAAGTGCCGGTGCGTATTTATCGGAAGTCATTCGCTCCGGTATTTTAAGTATTCCGAAAGGGCAAGTGGAAGCGGCGTATTCTGTCGGGATGAACACGTTTCAAACGATGGTGCGCATCATTCTTCCACAGGCGCTGGCACAATCTATTCCTAATTTTACAAACATTTTTGTCGGTTTTTTGCATACATCATCCATTGCCTTCCTCGTCTCTCAAAAAGAACTGACGGGAGCGGCCAATATTGTTGCTTCTACTAACTTAAAGTTTCTCGAAGCGTACATCGCAGCGGGCATCATTTATTGGCTGGTCACCATTCTTGTTGAAGGGTTGTCGTCATTGGTGGAAAAAAGAGCCACATCCTATATGAGAGGAGGAGTCCGATGATTTATTTGCAGGGGATAAAAAAATCATTCCGAAATCAAGAAGTGTTAAAAGGAATCAATTTGACGATTGAAAAAGGGAAGGTTGTCACGATTCTCGGGCCAAGCGGCTCCGGAAAATCTACTCTGTTGCGATGCATAAATTTTCTCGAAAAACCGGATGAAGGAGTCGTGCAAATAGGGGATGTGAGAGTTGTAGCCAAAAAAGCGAACAAAAAAGATATTATGGCATTAAGAAAACAGTCCGCTATGGTTTTCCAGCATTATAATTTATTCGCTCATAAAACAGTGCTTGAAAATGTAATGGAAGGATTAAAAAAATGAAAAAAGCGGAAGCAAGGCAACGGAGCGAACAGGTGCTTGAACGAGTCGGATTGTCCGATAAATTGAATTATTTCCCGAGCCAGCTTTCTGGAGGGCAGCAGCAGCGTGTCGGCATTGCGCGTGCCCTTGCGTTAAATCCGGAAGTGATCCTTTTTGATGAGCCGACTTCCGCACTCGATCCTGAACTTGTCGGAGAAGTATTGGCCGTCATTAAAGACATTGCCAAGGAAGGCATTACAATGCTCATTGTGACACATGAAATGCAGTTTGCCCGCGAAGTATCGGATCAAGTGTTGTTTATGGATGGCGGAGTAATCGTTGAAAAAGGCACGCCGATGGAGATTTTTACAAACCCGAGAGAAGAACGGACCCGCAAGTTTTTAAAGAGAATTTCCGGGGGATTGCCTGTCCATTGGATTCAGAAAACAGCATATTAAAAAAGAAAGGAAGGATGGCCACATGACGGATCATGTACAGATACATGATATGCTGGATGAAGATAAAGAAGCGGTGCGGCAGCTTCTGATTGACAGTTACCGGCAGTATGAACGGGATTATCAAGATCCGAATGTGTGGTTTGATTATTTGGCGGATATTACAGCATCTGTTGATAACCCGAATGTCGATCGGATTTTGGTGGCGAAGAGCGGCAACGATATTCTCGGAACCCTTCAACTGTTTGACTCATCGGAGAAGGCATATGGCCGCCCGGAACTAAACATTTTTTCACCGATTGTGCGGCTGCTGGCTGTTCATCCGAAGGCAAGAGGGCGTGGCATTGCGCAAAAACTGTTGAAAGAAAGTATTCGGTACGCGCAATCCAAAGGGGCAGCCCACTTGTACTTGCATTCCAGCGATAAGATGCAAAAAGCGATACAGTTGTATGAATGGCTCGGATTTAAGCGGGATGAGTCAAAGGATTTTCAAAACCATGATATTTTAGTGAAATGCTACCGGTTTGATATTAAAAAGGAAGTGTCTGTTTATGAGTCAGTCTGATTTGGACGTGCGCTTAATGGAGATCCGGCGCCACTTTCATCAATATCCAGAATTGTCGGGTGAAGAGTTCGAAACAACGCAAACCATTCGTTCACTTTTAGAGCAAGCTGGCATTCCGATTTTAGACACGAGTCTCCCGACAGGAGTGGTAGCACAAATAAGCGGGAAAAAGCAAGATCCAATCATTGCTTTGCGCGCTGATATCGATGCCCTTCCCATTCAAGAAGAAACGGGTTTGCCTTACGCTTCGAAAATATCGGGAAAGATGCATGCCTGCGGTCACGATTTTCACACTGCCGCTTTAATTGGTGCGGCTTATTTGCTAAAGGAAGAAGAGAAAGCGTTAAATGGTTCGGTTCGCTTCATTTTTCAGCCATCTGAGGAGATTGGCGGGGGAGCGGAAAAAGTCATTGCCGCTGGTCACTTGGAAAAAGTGAAAGCGATTTTTGGTTTGCATAATAAACCGGATTTACCGGTTGGAACAATCGGTATTAAAAGCGGACCATTAATGGCGAGCGTTGACCGTTTTATCATTGAAGTGGAAGGGATTGGAACACACGCAGCGGCGCCCCATGCAGGCATTGATTCTATCGTCGTTGCCTCACATATTGTCATTGCTTTACAAACAATCGTCAGCCGGCAATTAAGTTCATTTGATCATGCGGTCATCAGTGTTGCCCACGTTTCGGCAGGGAATACGTGGAACGTCATTCCAGGAAATGCTTTTTTAGAAGGAACCGTTCGAACGTTTTCTGAGGAAACAAGGGAAAAGATTCCAAAGTGGATTCAACGAATCATTGCCGGTGTTGCCAATGCTTACGGTGCTCAAGCAACCCTTCGCTGGATGCCGGGGCCACCTCCTGTCCTCAATGATGAAAAGGCTGTTGAGCTATCTGTCCAAACGGCTGAGCAATTGGGACTTAATGTTGTTGAGCCAACGCCATCGATGGCGGGCGAGGATTTTGCTACCTATCAAAAGAAAATTCCGGGTTCGTTTGTGTTTATCGGGACTTCCGGAACACATGAATGGCATCATCCTGCTTTTACGTTGGATGAACGGGCTTTGCCTATTGCCGCACGTTATTTAGCAGAAGTGGCAAAAAAAGCGTTAAAACATTTTTAATGAAGCGGAAACGGGGTGTTTGGGGCAATGAAGAAATTATATGTATTGGCTTTATTCACGGTTTTATTTGGCATTTTAATAGGCTGCGGCAAAAACGAAGCATCTGATAATGGAAAGGATGCAAACGACCAAACCGGGGAGAAAACAGTAACATTAAAGATTGGAGCTTCATCGACACCACATGCGGAAATTCTTGAATTTATTAAACCAACGCTAGAGAAAGAAGGCATTGAGCTTGATATTAACGTCATTAACGATGGCATTCAAACGAATGAACAGACAGCAAATGGCGAGTTGGACGCTAATTATTTCCAGCATACTCCGTATTTAGAGCAGACAAATAAAGATAGCGGATTAAATCTTGTTAAAGTTGTCGGTGTTCACATTGAGCCATTTGGTGTATATTCCAAAAAAATCAAATCGATTAATGAACTTCCAAAAGGTGCAAAAATTGCGATTCCAAAGGATCCTGTTAACTTTTCCCGCGCTTTGCAATTGTTTGATGCCAACGGCATTATTGAGCTTAATAAGCCTTCCTCCGGCATCAATACAAGTAAAAATTATACGATACAAGATATTAAGAAAAATGATAAACAACTTCAATTTATTCCCGTTGATGGTCCGTTGCTAGTACGTGCGCTGGATGATGTCGAGGCTGCGGCAATCAATACGAACTATGCTTTAGAGGCTGGCCTTAAACCGAAAAAAGATGCCCTTATTATTGAAGGAGATCAATCCCCTTATGTCAACATTTTAGTAGCACGTCCAGACAATAAGGACTCAGATGTGATCCAAAAGCTAGCAAAAGCATTAACAAGTCCAGAAGTAAAGAAGTTTATTGAAGATAAATATGATGGAGCTGTTGTTCCGGCATTTTAAGACGGGGGGAGTAAAGTGATTGAGTTTCGAAATGTCTCTAAAATTTTTAAAAGCAAAACACGAACGGTCGAAGCGTTAAAAAATATCAATTTGACGATTGAGAAAGGAGACATTTTCGGCGTTATTGGTTTTAGCGGAGCGGGGAAAAGTACATTACTCCGGATGGTTAATTTGTTGGAAAAGCCGACTTCCGGACAAATTTTCGTCGATGGCCAAGATTTGTCAAAGCTATCGGAAAAAGAGCTGCGTCAAGCGAAAAAAAACATCGGAATGATTTTTCAGCATTTTAATTTACTAAGATCCAAAACCGTTTTTGATAATGTCGCGATGCCTCTTAAACTTAGGAAAACACCAAAATCTGTGATTGAAGAGCGTGTTAACGAATTGCTGCGTTTTGTCGATCTTTCTGATAAGGCAAACAGCTATCCAAATCAATTATCAGGCGGCCAAAAGCAGCGCGTGGGCATTGCCCGGGCATTGGCGACAAATCCATCGATTCTTCTTTGTGATGAACCGACTTCGGCACTTGACCCGCAAACAACGACGTCGATTTTACAGCTGTTAAAACGAGTGAACCAGGAATATGACGTGACGATTTTGATTATAACGCACGAAATGGAAGTGATTAAGCAAATTTGTAATCGCGTTGCCGTTATGCAGAACGGAGAGATTATCGAAGAAGGCACGATTTTAGATATTTTTTCCAAACCAAAAACAGAAACGGCGCGCAATTTTGTTCGTTCGGTGTTAAAAGACGAGATTCCGCAAAGTATTTTCAATATTTTGCAATCTAACGGTAAATTCAGCAAAATTTACAATATGGAATTTATTGGAGAAAGCTCTGGCAAGCCGGTTTTATCGCAAGTTGCAAAATCGTTCGCAGTAGATGTGAACATTTTATTTGGCAGCATCAATGAGTTGCAAGGAGTTCCTTTTGGCAATTTGATTGTTGAGTTGCAGGGGGAAGAAGCAGAAATTGCCCGGGCCTATGATTTTATCGTACAGCAAAATGTGTTGGTGAATGAGGTGGTGCGCAATGGAAGTTAGTGTGGAACTCATTTTGCAGGCGTGCTGGGAAACATTATATATGGTTAGCGTATCGCTCGTATTTGGGTCACTAATCGGTTTGCCTTTAGGCATTTTATTAGTCGTCACCCGCAAAGGTCATATCTTGGAGAACACGCTTATCTTCTCGGTTTTAAATCCGATTGTCAATATTTTGCGATCGATTCCGTTCATTATTTTGCTTGTTGCAATCATTCCGTTTACGAGATTGATTGTCGGTACGGCGATTGGGACAACGGCAGCGATTGTTCCGATTGTGCTTCACATTGGACCATATATGTCGCGCCTGATTGAAAATTCTCTCTTGGAAGTGGATAAAGGAATTATTGAAAGTGCACAAGCGATGGGCGCTACCCCATGGCAAATTATTTTTCGATTTCTTCTGCCAGAGGCGCTGCCTTCTATTGTGTTAAGCATCACAACAGCAACGATTGGTCTCATCGGTGTAACGGCGATGGCAGGAGCCGTTGGTGGCGGTGGTTTAGGTGACTTGGCGATTACGTATGGTTATCAGCGCTTCAGCACCATCACCATTGTGGTGACGGTCGTGATTCTTGTTTTGCTTGTACAGGGCGTGCAATCGCTGGGGAATTTGATCGAGAGAAAAATCAGAAGAATGTAGTCAGCATTCATGAGAGAGGTGGGGAAAATGGTGAAAAAAGCATTTATCTCTATTCTTGCTTTTATTTTAGTGTTTAGTTTGGCGGGATGTGGAAAAACAGCCGGGAGTGAAGCGAAAGATAAAAAAATTAAAGTTGGCATTCGCAGCTCGGAATTGCGGACATGGGAATTTATTAAAGAGAAAGCAAAAAAAGAAGGACTAGATCTTGAATTGGTTACTTTCAACGCATCGGTTGATCCCAATCAAGTGCTGGCTGAAGGGGATATTGATGTCAATGCGTTTCAACATATTGCCTATTTAACGAGTTTCAATGAAAAAAACGGTACAGATATTGTCCCGATTGGAACGACGATTATCGCACCGTTAGGCCTTTATTCCAAAAAATATAAGTCTCTTGATGAGATACCGAAAAATGCCAAAATCGCGGTGCCAAATGATGCAACGAACTGGGGCCGTGCCTTGCTTTTATTGCAAGAAGCAAAGCTAATCAAGGTAGTAGATAATTTCGATGGAAACGGCGGAGTGGACAAAATCAAAGAAAATCCAAAAAACATCGAGATTGTTCCTGTGGATGGGGCGGCTACACCGCGGGTCATGGATGATGTTGATGCATCTATTATTAACAACGGTGTAGCGGTGGAAGCAGGATTGTATTTAAAAGATGCCATTATTCATGAAAGCGCGACTGCAAAACCGTATATCAACGTGATTGCGGCGCGGAAAGAAGACGCCGATCGCCCTGAGTTGAAGAAACTGGTCAAAATCTATCAAACAGATGAAGTGGCGAATTTCATTAAGAAAACGTATAAGGGAAACTACATTCCAACGTTTATTCCGTTAGAAGAGTTAAAAACATTTAAAGACGCTTATAAAAATTAATCCATTATTGGAGGGGATGAAATTGGCAAAGAAAAAGCAGATTAAGCTGGCTGCCTACTTGATTGGAACGGGGATGCATATCGCTTCGTGGCGCCATCCGGACGCCCAACCGACTGCAAGTATAGATGTTCAGCACTTTATCAAACTCGCGCAAATTGCCGAACGAGGCAAATTTGATATGGTGTTTCTCCCAGATAGCCTGGCGATTAACGAGGATTCCCATCCAAACATTTTAAACCGATTCGATCCGGTTGTTTTAATTACAGCGATTGCGACTGCAACATCAAAAATTGGCCTCGTTGCAACAGCTTCAACTTCTTACGGAGAACCGTATATCCTGGCACGGCAATTCGCCTCTGTCGACCATGTTAGTAACGGGCGTGTTGGCTGGAATGTCGTTACAACAGGAGATGCGACAGGCGCTACGGCGCTTAACTTTAGCAGAACGGAGCACTATAAACACGATGAGCGCTACCGGCGAGCAGAAGAATTTGTTGATGTCGTTCAAGGGCTGTGGGATTCTTGGGAGGATGATGCCTTTGTCTTTGACAAGGAGAAAGGAGTATTTTTTGATCCTGAAAAGCTCCATACGCTTGATTACAAAGGACAGTATTTCTCCGTCCGTGGCCCTCTTAACATTGCCCGTTCGAAACAAGGACATCCGGTCATCGTGCAGGCCGGATCGTCAGAACCAGGCCAGCGGTTAGCTGCAAGAACGGCAGAAGTCGTTTTTGCCCATCGCGATAATATAGAGAAAGCAAAAGAATTCTACAAAAGCTTAAAATCCAAACTGGCGGACTACGGGCGCCATCCAGATGAGCTTTCGATTTTAGTCGGCATTTCGCCAATTGTTGGTGAAACAGAAGAAATTGCCCAACAAAAATTTGAAGAGCTACAAAAGCTTGTTCTCCCGTACCAAGCATTAAAATTCTTGTCAGGCTATATGGGAAATGTCGATTTCACGAAATACTCGCTTGATACACCGGTAAAAGAAGTGGAGCTTCCAGAAGAAATAAATGGAATTCAGAGCCATTATGAAGATATAAAACGAATTATTGACACGGAAGACTTGACAGTTGGCGAGCTTTATTCGCGTCTTTTTATCGGTGCCGGCAGACGTGACAACTTTATTGGAACTCCAGAAAAGATTGCCGATGAATTGGAAAAATGGTTTACAGAGGAGGCGGCAGACGGTTTTATCCTTCAGGCGCCGTTATATCCGCGAGATTTGGAAGATTTCGTTCATCATGTAGTACCAATTCTGCAAGAACGTGGTTTATTCCGCCGTGAATATGAAGGAGATACGTTGCGCGGCCATTTAGGGCTTCCGAAGCCTGTAAACCGCTATACGCTGGCGAGACAATCCAAACTAGCCATCCAATAGCGAGAAGGGAGAGAACAGCATGGCAGTGAGAGAGTTCGATCCCTTTATAAGGAACGAAAGAGAAGAGAAGCTGGCTCGTTATGCGGAAGCGCTGGCAAGTCAAATTGCCGAAACGGCCCATGTATACGATGAAAGCGGGGCATTCCCGTTTGAACATTTTGATTTATTGCGCCAAGAAGGTTATTTAAAGTTGACAGTACCGAAACAATATGGCGGAGACGAGATTTCCTTGTACGAAACATTGCTTGTTCAGGAAAGGCTTGCGCGCGGGGATGGTTCAACTGCGCTTGCTGTTGGTTGGCATCTTCTTACTTTTTTAAATTTGCGCAGCGTCCGCCCTTGGAAGGAAGAAGTGTTTGCGCGGCTTTGCACAGCAGCAGTGAAAGAAGGAAAAATGCTGAATATCATTTCTTCCGAAAGAGAAACCGGCAATTTGGCAAGAGGCGGCATTCCTTCAACGATCGCAAAGCGCACATCAGGCGGTTATATGATCTCAGGAGTGAAATCATTTGCTTCGTTAGCGCCAATTCTCGATCATTTTACTATTACTGCTTATCTAGAAGACGAAGATAAAGTAGCAGAATTTTTAATTACAAAGAACGAAAACGTGAAGGTAATAGAATCATGGAATACGATTGGCATGAGAAGCACAGGGAGCCATGATATCGAATTAAATGATGTCTTTGTTCCGGAAGAGGCCTTACTATCACGCTTGGATGACAGCCACATTAACCGTTTTGTGGCAGACAGCCGCGCTTATTCACTGGAAGTACCGGCGGTTTATCTGGGAATTGCTTGGGCTGCAAGAGATTTTATTCTTGATTTTGCTGTTTCCAAATATTCTCGCAGTTTTGGCGGGGTCATTGCCGATATCCCGCACATCCGCGATAAAATCGGGCAAATTGAAATTTTGTTGAAGTCTTCACGGTATACGCTGTACGCGATTGCTGAGAAGTGGGAAAACAATCCAGAGCATAAAGATTGTTTTTCGGACGAAGTTAGCATGGCGAAATATCTCATATGCAACAATGCCATACGCATTGTTGAGCTCGCGATGCGCATTGCAGGAGGCCATGCATTATCAAAAAATCATAAATTAGAACGCCTTTTTCGCGACGTTCAGTGTGGACCGTTCCATCCGCCTCAAGACGATATGGTGATTCAGCAATTAGCAGATTCTGCACTGACAAAAGTGAAGAATAAAAAAGGAAAAACTATTTAGAACTGCCTTCCATACAAACGACAGACCATCGAAGCGGAACTGGCTTTTAGGCAAATCAGACATGACCAATAAATTTAATGATTTCGCTTATATAAATGTAAAAATTATCATTTACTGAAATAGGATGAAAGCTGGCGGCATAGGCAAGCCAGCTTTATTTTATTTTCAAAAAATGTTCATGATGTTTTAGGTCATCCATATGCGCGAGAAACCAAAAAACTAGGGATTGTTTTCTTCCAGCGAAAAACATTCTCTTCACCGTAATCGTTCCACACATGAAAAAGTTTATTCCGTAAGCAGGTTGTTTTCCAAGGAACTTTAATATGTTTAGCATGTCAGAATGATAGATAAGAAAAAAGTCCCTGTTGTCATCTGGAAAAACAGGAATATATCATGATTTATCCTTATTTTACCTATATTACCATTTAAATAGAAGGTATAAATAGGGGGGAGAAAATCAAAGTGGCGTCTTTATCGGAATCGATCGAACAAGAAGTGAAACGCAGGGGCTACGAGACGATGATGGATTATCTTAAGTCTTATCAGAGGAAGGTCGAAGAAACAATCGGGGAACTTCGGCTTCGGCATGGGGCTCGTGCATTTTATCATGTGAATGACGAGTATGTCCCTCATTGGCAGGGAGAGCCGGGGAAAGCGCATGAGCCGATATCCGGGAACTTGCGGCAAATGATGGATGCAACGGCAGACGGTCTTCTTCATGAAATAAGCAGGGAAATCGCCCAAATTCGTCGAAAGATAGAGGAACGGCAATGACGACGATTCGAGTCAAACCAGAAGAGTTGGAAACGGTAGCAAAGCATATCCCCGATGCAGAAGACGCCTGCCGGCGTGCGCGAACCTCTCTTTCTTGGACACTGCCTTCTTTAGCCATGGAGATTCCCGGCATTAGCACTGCTGCGATCGATAGTCTCAGAGATGAGCTGATTCATTGGCTCGACCGTTATGAGGAAAAGCTAAATGAAGCGGAAGAACTGCTGTATCGAACAGCCGCGGCAATGCGCCAAGCCGACCAAACGCTCGCCGACAATATGAAAGAATTCGGTTTGGAGCTTCTTGGCTAGTATGACTTGCAGCGATTGTTTGGAGAATACGACCCAATCACCGGAGAACGGATATCCGGATGGGGATGCCTGGTTGCGGGAGGAATGCTGCTGGCTTCGTTTATTCCTCCGGTCAAAGGGGCAGGGATCGCCGGCAAAGTGGGAATCAAAGGAGCGAAAGCAGCCGGGATAGCAGCGGATGTTTCGAAATGGATCTCAAAAACGAAAAACGTCCTCCATTATGATAAAATCAAATCGTTCTTCCAAACGATTTATCACCAAGTCATCAAAGGACCAATCACCGAAACGATCCGGTCGTTCAGAAAACAATGGAAGAACTTTCTCAAAAATGTTGGCTCTGTCCTACAGGGACCGCAGCCAGCCTTGGCAGGAATCGGCCCAGAATCTCGCGTATGGATGAGCGAAGCCAAGAAAGAAGTTAAAGAAACGACGATAAACATAATTGGCAAAACTGGGGATGAGGTAGTTAGTAAAGGTATTGATAATTTCGTTAAGGTAGATAAGAATAAAATAATACAGACAGCTACTGCACATAAAAAGGGTGGAGAAACGGTAGTAGGTCATGCTTTACAGAAACATGCAGGAAGAAATCCACATATTTGGGGGAAAGTAAAAGGAGGTCCTGCCCAAATAAATCAAATGGCATTAAAACATCTCCAAGAAATATTGAACGGAACAGGTGGATTTAAAAGAGTAAAAAATTCTAGGGGGATAGAGTTCCTTGAGAAAAAACTTCCTGATGGACGTGGGGTGCGTTTAAATCTTGATGGAACTTTTAAGGGCTTTATTGACCAGTAAAAGGGGTTAGCGATAATGGAAAACTTAGAGATTATATTATTGGATTTTAGGAAAGAGGAAATTGAAACTCTAATTCATGAAGAACTGAAATTATCTACCTTAAACATTAAGTCATCACATTTTTATGATTTTAATTCGGGAAAAGATATGGAATTTCCTCAAGTGAAAAATATGAAAGAGATATTATCACCAAAAGGAACGGGCAATATTGTTCTAGAACAATTGCAATTGGGAATAACATTAAAAAATGTGGTAATCGTTTTTTCCTTCGACGAGGAATGCGGAGATATCGTTTTTAACTTTCCAGAAAGCGAAATATTCATAGGTGATAAAAAGGAAGTTAAATCAAGGTTTGAAAAGTTAGTTAATTATCTAGTGAAATTAAAAATGAAATATAATATTCCTAAAGTTATAATAGGTTACGAACCTGCTGATGATGAGGATACAATGTTAATCGAACTTAGTGATAATGCGCTTAATTTGGAAAAAGTGTTAGAAAAAATACTTGATTAAGTCCTTTGAGCCTCAAGGAGTTCCTTGAGGCTCTTCTAGTATGGTCAGCCATGGAGTGTGGTCTATAGGGGAAAGTCCCAGCCCAGACTGCAAAGGCAAAAGTAGCAGTTAGTTTAACGCATGGGTGTCCATGGCAACATGGAATCTGAAGGGAGTGTTGTAAATTAGCATATTATTTGGGTTTCCTTTTTCAAATATACCTTACAAATCTGTTTCTTCTAGAGTTAGAATAGCTAATGGACATTTAGTACAGGCGACATACAAAAAACGACCTGATGGAACAATAAGAATAATATGATGCGTGGGTGAAATAACTATGAAGGAAAAGATAAAGCAATTAATAACATCGGGTGATTTTCAAAAAGCAAAAGAATATATTGAGAATGAAGATAGAAATACTTTAGAGCAAGTTGTACTTGAATTAGGATTTGATGAAGAGAGTATAAGTGCATATTCGTTTGTCTGTTATTTGATAAATAATAATGAAACTGCAGATTATCATTACTTAGCTTCAGAGTTATTAAGCACTGCATTGTGTCATTTACCAGACGCTTACGCAAGTGCATTATACCATGCTAAAAGAGCAGTTGAATTAAGTCCTGAAGATGTTAGCCTGAAAGAACATTTGTTGTTATTCTATGAAATTCCAGAAAAATTAATTAGTAAAGAAGAAGCTAAGGCAATTGCTCAAGAAATATTAAAGATAATAACGGATAATAAAATGGGAAAAAGTTGCAATTTTATCTGAACAAAGATGGCTGATGATGTTTGGATGTAGTGAGTCAATCCATATGAGCTGAAAACGGCAGTATCCATTATTCGAGGAACGGTGCACATATTGCCGGAAAGGCTGTAAAGTGGAGAGGAAGAAAATGGATGAATTTATCGAGGTGTTAAATCATTATCCCAATGGAACCAAATAAACAGCTGGCAGTACAACTATACACATCAAAGACAGAACGAAGAAGCGACCGAGGAATTTCAACATGGCACTCGCGAATTTTACCACGCGGATGGCGAGTATGTTCCGCACTGATAATAGAGTGGAAAGGTGGTTTGCGGATTAAAGGTTTATTAGACACTATTTAGAAACAGACAATGGGCTGGAATTAGAAGATGAGGACTATGATGAGTACTTTGCTTTTGCTTTAAAAATCTTGTCCGTTGAGGACAATCCGCATTGGCAGAAAAAAGCTGGGGAAAGCGCATGAGACGATATCTGTGAGCTTGCGGCAAATGATGGCTGCAACGGCAGACGGTCTTCTTCATGAAATAAGCAGGGAAATCGCTGAAATAGAGGAGCGGCAATGATAAGATTCAAGTCAAACCGGAAGAACTGGAAATAGTAGCGAAGCATATCCCCGATGGAGAAGACGCCTGCTGTCATGCGCGGACTTCACTTTCTTGGACACTGCCTTCTTTAGCCATGGAGATTCCTGGCATTAGCACTGCTGCGATCGATAGTCTCAAGGATGAGCTGATTCATTGGCTCCGCCGCTATGAAGAAAAGCTGAACGAAGCGGAAGGATTGCTGTATCGGACAGCCGCGGCAATGCGCCAGACAGACCAAACGATTGCTGATAACATTTTGGAGCTTCTTGGCTGATACGATGTACAGCGGTTATTGGAGAATGCGATCCCAAATCACCGGAGAACGGATATGCGGATGGGGATGCCTGGTTGCGGGAGGAATGCTGTTGGTTTCGGTTATTCCTCAGATCAAAGGATCAGGAATCGCTGGCAAAGAGGGAATCAAAGGGAGTTATCTTTCCAAATTAAGATGATTTTAAATTAATACATACTGCCCATTTGCCTGAACCATCATGATAGCGCGATAATGGCATAAAATCCTGTGATAAATAAGTCGTTTACAAAGTTAACGTGGGTGGAGTGTTTAGCTGGATGGTATACGTATCCCCAACTGTTTCCCTTTTATTATTGGTCATCAGGAAAATATTTGAAATTTTATAATCATTTTTCTTCAAAGATAATAGGGAGTCGTAGGAAAAGGAATGGGGGATTGTTAAGAATACTAGATAAACGCATAAGTTTGCCATCATATAGACATGAGAGTTTGTATCTTAACATAAGGATGGAAAATAGATGAAATCATATATGCTTGCATATTATACTTGTTCTTTATATTACAAAGGAGAATTTGATTAGTACGTTGAATTAAGATATTGGAAAGTCAGTTGCGGTAAAAATTATTTCGAGGAAACTTTAAAAAGGGGGACACCCGTTTATGGATAATTTAAAAAGCATTTTGCAAGAAAATGACGTTCAATTTGAAGTCATTCACCACGAAAGTCCAATCCATACGGCGCAGGAAGGTGCGGATTATTTTGGAATTGAAATAGGCCAGACAGCACCTACATTGGTTCTTAAGTCAGAAAAAGGTTATTTTGCGATGATTATTTCTGGAGGTCGAGGGCGTGTAAATTTGGAAGAAGTGTCAGAAATTCTGGGATGTAATCAATTAAAAATGGCAACTCCAAAAGAAGTCCAACAGATAACTGGATACACTGTTGGCAGTGTTCCGTTAGTAGGTCTTTCTTTGCCTTGTATAGTAGATAAAGAACTTTTTCGTTATCCGTTTATTTATGGAGGAACGGGAGAATCAACTTCGACACTAAAAATAGCACCTAACGCTTTGGAAAAGCTAAATCAAGTTGTTGCTTTATTAGACTAAAGCGTTGCTATCGGATAAATTACGCCGTTTTAGATATTTCGATAACCTTTGCAAACTGAAGATCAAAAGAAGATTGTAAAGATTAACAATGGAATAAGCGTTAAAAAGCAATTCAATTGGATATGTATAAAAAGGCAGAGACGGCTGATGCAGTCAATGCATCTATAGCTAACCTTTTGGGGACGAGCTTTTTACTGTCTATGCAAAACTTGCTCGTAAATCGGACATCAGCTTTCAAACATCAAGAATATTTACTATATTGCGGGAAGATACCGTGATTATTCAGAAACACCTTCATAGGTGTTTTTTTGTTTATGTATATAAAAAATATGGTTTATGAGAATTTGCTCAAATACAATTGTGTTTTAAAACAAATATAAAACAAACATAAAACATGAAAACAAAAAATAAATTTGACAAAAACATAAAAAATAAAATAAAAAACAACAATAAATATGTTTGTTTATGTTGACAACAAAAGGTGTATACGGTTACTATTTAATTGTAAATGTTTTGTTTGCTAGATAAAAAGAAACAAAGATTACAGTTGTTCATTCGGCCAAATAAAAATTGAAAGTAGTAATTTGTATTGGTTAATCTTTGTTTCCCACATCTATGATTATTTGTGAAAATATAAACATACTTGATTCGAATGGAGGTAGTAAAATGAGCAATGCGCATGTTTTTTATGTGCCAAGCACGAATTTGATGGGAAGAGGGTGTTTGGCGAAAGTTGGTCCGTTTATTAAAGAGTTTGGTTTTAAAAAAGCGTTGGTTGTAACCGATAAATTTCTGCATAAAAGCGGTATTGCTGGAAAGGTATTAGCGGTATTGGATGAAATAGGTGTTAACTACGTTGTTTATGATGATGTGAAACCAAATCCAACTACGAAAAACGTATATGCTGGTGCAGATCTTTTTAAAAAGAATGAATGTGATTTTTTAGTATCCGTTGGAGGTGGCTCGCCACAGGATACAGCGAAAGCGATTGGACTTTATGTAACAAACGGCGGCGATATCCGCGATTATGAAGGTGTAAACAAAACAAAAAATAAATCGGTTCCGATTGTAGCGGTAAATACAACAGCTGGAACATCCAGTGAATTTACAATCAACTATGTTATAACAGATGAAGAACGTAATGTAAAAATGGTTATGGTAGATAAGAATAGTTTAGTGACCATTTCTGTCAATGATCCCGAATTAATGGTAGATAAACCTGCTGCTTTAACTGCAGCGACAGGTATGGATGCGCTGACACATGCAATAGAAGCGGTTGTAACTCCAGGTTCATATACAGTTACCGATGCGACAGCGCTTGCAGCAATAGAAATTATTTTTAATTACCTCCCTAGAGCTGTAAAAAATGGTCACGACATTGAAGCGCGTGAACAAATGGCATACGCCATGTTTCTAGTTGGAATTGCCTTTAACAATGCAGGCCTCGGTATGGTTCATGCTATGGCCCATCAGCTTGGAGGAATGTACGATTTGCCCCACGGTGTATGCAACGCAATGCTTCTGCCGATTGTAGAGCGGGAAAATGCAAAGCGGGATCCAAGAAAATTCCGTGCGATTGCAAAGGCAGCAGGAATTGACGTAACAGGAAAAACAGATGAACAATGTGCAGAAGAAGTCATTGAAGCGATTAAAGCATTATCGAGAGAAATAGGTATTCCAAGCAAACTTTCAGAGCTTGGCGTTGATGAAGTGGATTTGGAAAAATTAGCAAATAATGCTCTTAAAGATGCGTGTGCACCAGGTAATCCATTTCAACCTACGAAAGAGGAAGTAATTTCTATGTTTAAAGAAATTTTATAAGGTTGAAATCTTCTTGTTATCGTTTCACCAATTTGTGTTTTGCTAGATTCATAGTAGCGTGTAATGAGTTGAAGGAGGAGATAAATCGGTGATCTATGTGGCGGTGGATATCGGTGCATCCAGTGGGCGTTTAGTGTTGGGGGGAATCAAGGATAATAAATTAAAAATCAAAGAAATACACAGGTTTTCTAATGGATTTACAGTGAAAGATGGCACTTGTTATTGGGATATTGACTATTTATTAAATGAAATTTTAAAAGGACTTCAGGTAGTAAAATCCTTGGGTTACGACCAATGTACGGTTGGAATTGATACATGGGCCGTTGATTACGTCTTATTGGATCAAAAAGGTAAGCGTTTACGAGAGGTTGTTTCTTATCGAGATGGAAGAACTAAACAAACGATTGAAAAAGTAACAAAATTAGTTTCAAAAGAAAAGATTTATAAAAAAACGGGAATTCAATTTTTACCTTTTAATACAATTTATCAGTTGTATGAAGAAGATCAAGAAAAGCTAAAAAACACAAATCAGATACTAATGGTTCCGGACTACTTAGGTTACTGTTTAACCGGTGTAGCTGTAACTGAAGTTACAAACGCTTCCACCACGCAATTGTTAAATTTAAATAGCAGAACATTTGATGACGAGCTACTTGATTTAATTTCCGTGAAAAGAGAGCAATTTGCGAGGCTGGTGGAACCAGGTACAGAGCTTGGTATGTTGAAAAAAGAATGGTTCTCTTCTTTCGATCTTCCGAATTGCAAAGTTATCACTGTTGCGACCCATGACACCGCATCCGCTGTCATTGGTACTCCAGGGTTTGGAGAAAATTGGGCTTATTTAAGCAGTGGAACATGGTCTTTGTTAGGAATTGAAAGCGCTGTTCCTATTGTGAACGAATTGGCGTTACAACACAATTATACAAATGAATGGGGCGCTTTTCAAACAATCCGCTTCTTAAAAAACATCATTGGAATGTGGATCATTCAAGAAGTTAGACGACATTTAGAACAAGACTATGATTTTGCACAATTTGTGGAAGAGGCTAAGAAAGTAAAAGGGTTCCATCAGTTCATTAATTTTAATGATGAACGGTTTATGAATCCTGCCAATATGATTGATGAAATTCAAACCTATTGCAAGGAAACCAATCAAAAAGTACCTGAAACCGTCGGTGAATTAGCTAATTGTATTTACAACAATTTAGCAATTATTTATGCAATTGCAATAGAAGAATTAGAAGAGATCACCGGAAAAACCATTGATCAGCTGCATATCGTTGGCGGAGGAGCCTACAATGAGCACTTGAATCAACTAACAGCAGATTTGAGTGGAAAAGTCGTCTATGCTGGCCCTACTGAAGCAACTGCTATTGGAAACCTGATTATGCAGATGATTGCGACAAAAGAAGTGAAAGATTTAGAGGCAGCTCGCCAGCTTATAAGAGATTCATTTGAAATTAAAAAATATACCCCAAATGAAATAAATCGCCAAGCTATTATTCAAAAATTTAAGGAGGTCGTTTTATATGATCACGTCAGAAGTACAGGAAGCTTATGAATTAGCCAAAAAGGCGTATGCTAAATACGGTATTGATACAGACCGAGTACTAGATCAATTAAAAAATATCAAGATTTCTTTACATTGTTGGCAAGGTGATGATGTTCGCGGGTTTATAAATAAAGACCAAGCGTTAACAGGAGGAATTGCGGTTACCGGAAATTATCCAGGTGCTGCTAGAACTCCAGATGAACTTCGTCAAGATTTAGAAAAAGCCTTTTCTTTAATTCCTGGAAAACATAAGTTAAATTTGCATGCCATTTATGTAGATACCGATGAAAAAATTGATTTTGATGAGATCGAGCCGCGCCATTATCAAAAATGGGTAGAATGGGCAAAAGAACAGGGGTTAGGTCTTGATTTCAATCCAACATGTTTTTCCCATCCAAAAGCAGATGATGGGTTTACATTAAGCCATCCTAATAAGGAAATTCGTGATTTTTGGATTGAACATTGTAAACGTTCCCGTAAAATCGGCGAATATTTCGGTAAGGAAACCGGGCAAACATGTGTAACTAATATTTGGATTCCTGATGGATACAAAGATATTCCAGTGGATCGCTTGGCACCAAGAAAGCGTCTGGAAGAGGCATTGGATGAAATTTTTGAAGAGGAAATCGATCCTAAATTTAACTTAGATGCGGTTGAAAGTAAGCTGTTTGGAATTGGTTCAGAAAGTTATGTTGTAGGTTCCCATGAATTTTATATAGGCTATGCACTGACTCGTAACAAACTCATTTGCTTGGATATGGGCCATTTCCATCCAACGGAAACCGTTTCAAATAAACTATCTGCTCTTTCTTTGTACAGCAATGGAATGTTGCTACATGTAAGTCGTCCTGTTCGTTGGGATAGTGACCATGTAGTCATTATGGATGATGAATTGCAGGAAATCGCACGGGAATTGGTTGTGAATAATTTACTTGAAAAAACGTATATTGGACTTGATTTCTTTGACGGTAGCATCAATCGCGTTGCTGCTTGGGTCATTGGAGCACGCAGTATGCTTAAAGCACTGCTTCGCGCCTTTTTAGAACCTATAGAACTGTTAAAAGAAATGGAATTAAAAGGTGACTATACCTCTCGTTTGGCATTAAGAGAAGAATTCAAATCCTATCCTTTCGGAGCTGTTTGGGATTACTATTGTGCTTCCCAAGGTGTGCCTGTTCGTGAGGAATGGTTGGCTGAAGTGAAAAATTATGAAAAAGAAGTGTTACTAAAAAGAATTTAGGTGGAGAGAAAATGACAGGAAAATTAGATATTTTAACAGCGGAGTTTACACAAGAAATGATGAAAACCACGGCAAATTTATATCGTTTAGGTTGGGATGAACGTAACGGTGGAAATATCAGTTATTTACTAAAAGAAGAAGAAGTAATCCCTTTTTTAGATATAAACCATGTTAAACGTACAATGCCAATACATTTTGATGCTTCTGCGCTAGCAGGAAAGTATTTTATTGTCACTGGTTCCGGTAAATATTTCAAAAATGTGATGGATAAGCCGGCAGAAAACCTTGGTGTCATTCGGGTAACCGAGGATGGCAAAGCGGTTGATGTTTTATGGGGGTTTGAGGATGGAGGAGGACCGACAAGTGAACTTCCTACACATTTTATGAGCCATATCGAACGCTTGAAAGCCGATCCTAATCACCGTGTAATCATTCATTGCCATGCAACGCATATTCTTGGGATGACATTTACTCATAGCTTGGATGAAAAGGCATTTACAAAAACATTATGGCAAATGTGTACAGAATGTATCGTTGTATTTCCAGAGGGTGTTGGAATCATTCCATGGATGGTTCCAGGAACTGACGCAATTGGAAAAGCGACGGCAGCGAAAATGAAGGATGTTCGCTTAGTGGTGTGGCCTCACCATGGAGTATTTGGTGCTGGCACTACAATGGACGAGGCATTCGGTTTAATTGAAACGGCTGAAAAAGCTGCACAAGTATATACAATTGTATGTGCACAAGGTGGGGTAAAACAAGCCATTACGGACCAACAATTACTAGAATTGGCAGATGCTTTTGGGGTTGTACCGAGACAAGGGATTTTGAACACCAAAAAATGATGAATCTATAAAGAATACAGAGGTGAATTAAGATGATTAGAAAAGCAAGTATCATGTTTGTAAATAAAGATAGTTATGAAGAATATAAGCGCCGTCACGATGAAATTTGGCCAGAGATGGTAACAGAACTTAAAGCCCATGGTGCACACAACTATTCGATTTTTCTCGATAAAGAAACAGGGAGATTATTTGCTTATTTAGAAATTGAAGATGAAAAATTGTGGGAGCAAATGGCAGAAACCGAAATATGTCAGAAATGGTGGAAGTACATGAAACCAATAATGAAGACCAATCCTGATAATAGTCCAGTATCTATTAATCTAGATGAAGTATTTCACTTAGAGTGAGTTTTAATAGTCATCTCCATCCATTCAACCTTTATGGATGGATGGAGCAAATGCGTATTTTATTGGACACTAAATATTGGAGGAGAGGAAATTATGGCGGATGGTGCGAAAGGTGGATTAAAAGCGACAATTACTGTAGCTATGTCAAACTACTTAGAAGCCGGTTCCATAGTTGCAGGCGCAGGGGGGCTTTCACTATGGGTAGAGTATTTAAAGTTAGATGATATTAAAGTCGGTTTACTTGGTGCGGTTAGTGCAAATGGTTTCGGATCAGCGGTTGGTGCTTTTATTGGCGGGATTTTAGTTGACAGGTTTGGAAGAAAATTTATTTATAAGTATGATCTTCTTGTTTATATGCTTGGTGTTTTATTGATAACGCTTTCTTTTAACTTCCCTATGTTATTATTAGGATATATTATAACAGGCTTAGCAGTAGGTGCGGGAATTCCAGCTGCCTGGACATATATATCAGAAGAGGCTCCTGCAAATGAACGAGCAGCACGTGTGGGATGGGGACAATTTGCTTGGTCGGTAGGTCCTGTCATTTCCTTGTTACTTTCTGTATTATTAGCTCCATTAGGGATTTTAGGAAGTAGGATCATTTTTGCCCAATTGTTTGTCGTTGCAGCCATTACCTGGATTATGCAACAACAAATTCGTGAATCTATGATATGGGAAGAGGAAAGGCAAAAACAAGCTGAACTTAAAGCTAAATATCAAATTTCCAAAAGTTCTACTAAAGAATTATTTACTATAAAAGCAAATCTGCATGCGATGATTTTATTGATTGGAATATATTGCTTCTGGAATTTAGTCGCCGGTGTTATGGGATATTTCATGCCATATATATATGAAAAAGTAGGCGGACTTACTGCAGCACAAGCTAATCTGTTACAAGCTTTCTTATGGATTTTAACGGTGGCTTCAACATATTTTGTATTTATTAAGTTAGGTGATAAAGTAAATCGCCGTGTACTTTATGGACTTGGTGCCTTAATGGAAATTGTTGCTTGGATCATTCTCTCATTTGCCGGCATGGGTAAAATTCAATTGATGCTCTTTGTTATCTTATGGGGTACTGCCGCAGGTTTTGGAGCTCAAGCATTCTATGCATTATGGGCCGGCGAGCTTTTCCATACGAAATATCGTGCTAAAGCCCAAGGATTTCTCTTCAGTGTTGCTCGTATAGCCGTTGGATTAATTTCACTAGTGGTTCCAACCATGATTACACAATTAGGATTTAAATTTGCTGGAACGGTTATGATTGGATTCCTGCTTATTGCTGCGATCATTGGAGTTGCCATGGCACCGGAGACGAGGGGGAAAACATTAAAAGAAATTCAACAAGAAAGATATGGTACTAACTACTAACGAGTTGTCTCACGGGATGCAACAGTCCATCAGAAGTTAAAATTTAAACCTTAAAAAGGGAATGACTCAGCATCACTCAGAGGTGAGGTTTTGGTCTTACTCCTGTCAAGCAGACAGTAATTAAAAAAGATGGCTGATTAAGCAGCCTGGTATTATCCCCTACAAGTAGACAGCGATTTGATATGATGTGCTTAAGAGTCTACTTGGGAGGGGATTTTTTATGGCGAAGAAAGTACAAACTTTTCACATCTATTCCGAAGAGCGGAAACGGGAAGTCGTTCGTTTGAAGTTGGAAGGGGCTGGTCTTATCGGCAGCTCCGCGAACATTTTGGAATCAAGAGCCCAGATGGCCAAATGGATCAAGAAAATTCAACGCGGTGAATCATTGAAAGATCAGCGGGGAGTGTGGAATCGCAAACATTTTTCCAGCTTGGAAAAGGAGAATGCGTACTGGAAAGTGCAGGTGGAATGGCTAAAAAGCGCATCCAAATTTACACGGGAAGGAGTTATCTTAAAATCGGAAAAGTTTCTCACTATGGATAAGTTACGGAAAAAACATCCATTTGCATGGTTATTCTGAATTGGCGAAGTTTCCAAAGATTGATACTACAAATGGCGCAAAAGCCGATCTAAAAGGGCATTACGTCTGGAAGCTGTTTTCCATCCGTAGAATGTCAAGGGCGTTATTTCTTTTTACAACCATAGTAGTTTCCGAGAAAAATGGAACGGCCTTTTCCCGGTGGAATATCGCGAAAAGACCGGAGCTTAATATAATTGTCTACTTGACAGGGTTATGTGCATTCAAAATAGTTTTCAATAAAAAATATTAGACTACCTTGCATAAAACCATTATTTCTGGTTGTTTATTTGGTTATAATAAAGATAATCAAATTAATACTGGTCGTGATTTAGGGGTTGATTAATTTGCTAGCCATTGAAAGACGACAAAAAATTATAGAAATCATTCAAAAAGATAAACGTGCGTTAGTGTCTGATTTAAGCAAAAGATTTAATGTAACTGAGGAAACCATTAGGAGAGATTTGGAGAAACTTGAGAAGGAAGGTATCGTTACACGTACATATGGCGGAGCCATTTTAAACCAACATACGAATGTGGATTTGCCTTTTGCAACGAGAAAAGATATCAACATACCAATAAAGCAAGAAATTGCGAAGAAAGCAATCAATTATATTGATGAGCGTGATTCATTGTTTGTTGATTCCAGTTCTACTTGCTTTGAACTCGTAAAATTGTTGGAAAACAACCGGATTGTAACTGTCATTACAAATTCAGCCAAAATTTTAAACGAGATCTCAAGTGATAGTCTACATATTATTTCAACAGGGGGTACACTAAGACCTTATTCGTCATCGCTTGTCGGTTCTATTCCACAAGAAACTGTAAAAAAATATAATACAGACTGGGCTATTTTAAGCTGTAAAGGGATAGATATGAATAGAGGAATTATGGACTCCAATGAACTTGACGCTGAGTTAAAAAAAGTAATGGTTCAACAAGCAAGTAAGACAATGATGCTTGTTGATCATACGAAATTTGACAAAGTTGCGTTTACAAGTTTCTTAGACTTTCAACAAATTGATTATTTAGTTACAGATAAAAAGCCATCTGATGAGTGGATAAAGTTTCTTCATGAGCAAAATGTTACGGTGATTTATTGATTTATGGATAAATTAAGAAAGAAGTAAAACAGTAGCGTGGCATAAAAATAAATTGAATCAGATTTTCTGATCATAGTTTTGAAAAAGAAGACAGTAACCCCAACTAAGGGCAGTCACTATCTATATTTGTTTTGCTATGTTCGGAGAAAAGAAACAATTGAACGAGTCTTTGCGGATATGAAAGAGAAGCATGGTCTGCATTAGACGGCCTGTCGGGTCCGGAAAAATTTTTAAGGCAGGCGATGCTTTTTTTTGTGTTGCCATGAATTTAAAAAAACTAGCCACATGGCTATGGAGGCGATTCCAGCCCTTTTTTCATCAAAATAGGGTTTAGATTAAGTGTCTGGATTTTAAGAAAGTGTTAAGCTTAAAAAGTCATTCGTATTTTTGAATAAAATGTTAAATAATATATGAAAATATTGAAATAACAGTTAATATTGATAAAATTTAAACAAACAACAAAAATTTACATTTTTCTTTAAAGGAGGTGCAGACGGTGATTAAAACAATCTACACTCTTGGCAGTAAATATTTAACAGAGGAAAAACCATCTATGATTCAAGCGATTACGTTGCCGATTGCAAAGTCAGATGGTGCAACCAAATATGTTGTGATTGTTGATTTTTCTATTGCGGAGAAAAAAATAAGGCTGACACCGAAAGAAATAGGAGCATCAACATCTTCAGAGTTGCTGTGGATTGGTACGGCGGATGGAGCCGCGAGCCCACAGTGGTATGGAACGGTGAGCAATGTCGAATATTTGCTTAGTCAAACGATCCCAAATCTCCTCGAACGCTGGGATCAGAAAGATTTTTACTATTCCCTCCTTAAGGAAGCACGCGATGTTTTTTTTCTGGATCTTGGCGCGGCAAAAAAATCGGATGAACGATACCGTTATGTTTTCAATCCGGCATATGTCAGCGGTGAGCTGACCGAAACAGAGGGGAAAAAGGCCGTTAAGGAAGTAGCGAAACAATTTCAAGCTTTTATGGAAAAAGAGGCTAATGTCAATATAAAGGATGTCCTTTTGTATTCCCTCGCCATTAATGGACAGCTCGTAGTTTCGCAGCCAGAATATGAACGGCTTGTTATCGCAGAAAAACTGAGCGTATTTGAAGATGCGAAAAAGGGAGTATGCGCCCTTACGAACAAAGAAGCCTTTGTTACTGGAGAAACGACAAAATTGAAGTTCAACTATTATATCAATGATAAAATCAGCTTTGCAAGCGATCTTGAGAAAAAATCATTCGTTAAAAACTTATCCATCAGCAAAGATGCCTATCAAGCGATTATGGCAGGAGAGGCATACATTCTCCGCCACTTCAATACTCGTTTCAGCGGCCTTCCTTGTTATATCATCCCAGACTTTCTATACGATGTGCCGTTTGCAAATGTCCCGCTTCAAGATATTAGTGAGCACATTCATCAGTTTGTCCGCACTGTCAAAACGGTTGAAACAGCGGAAGATTTGCATAGGGAAATAGAAGATTACAAAGAATTCGACGAACAAATGGACAACCATATTTCGTTGCATTTTCTTTTTTACACAAAAGCGCAGTCGGCTTTAAAGGTGAACAAGCTGTTATCCGATGTTCCGCTCACTCATTTGCGCCGGCTAAGTTTCGAAATGCGGAAAACGGGAGAAATCGGGCAACGCTTTTTTGGCAGCGAAAAATTTAATCTCGGCTTGGAACCGATCTACTACTTAATTCCGATGCGCGTTCAACGCGGGGAAAACTTTGAAAAACGCAAAATTTTGCAAGTATACGAGTCGCTTTTGACAAATAAATCGCTTTCATACCAATGGCTGATCACGCAATTTGTGCAGCTTGCCAAAGTGCATATGTATGCTAACTATAACCTTTATCAATATAGTAGCGACAAGGAAGAACCCAATGATTTTCGATTAGTGAATGCGATGGTGCGGGCACAATTGTTCTTAAAAATGTTGCAAAACCTTAACTTAATTAAGGAGGAAAGGGAGATGACAAAGGTAACATATGACTTGCTTGATGCCCACATGGTCGAATATATGGAAACCATGAATTATAACGTCGCGCAAAGCTCTCTATTTTTGCTTGGATATTTAATTGCGAAGATTGGCGCTGAACAAGTTCGGAGAACAAAAGCACGTGCAGAAGCGCTTGGACAAGCCTGGGGGGGCAAAACGGTAAATAAGCCGATTTTATCAAAAATTAATTATCATGGCATGAATAAGCAAAGGCTGATGTTACTTTCACACGAGGTATTTGACAAGCTGAGACAACTGAAAATCGCTTCTTTGCAAAATGAGACTGTTTATATAGAACATAAACGTCTTTTTGATTTAGCGTTGCAGGAAAAATGGAATTTATCCGATCGTGAAAGCGTTTTTTATTTGTTGTCCGGCTACGCATATGGCACAAAGCGGATTTTAAACAGCAGCAAAAAGGATAATTCCGATCCTGATTTTGAAAATGAAGAGTAAAGCATTGCGAATGGCAAAGAAGAAGAGATTCCCTCAATTTATTTGGAGGAATATCAAAAAGCCCAATCCCGTATAAAGTGAGGGAAACTCTTCCTTCCAAATAAATGGTCAAGGCGTGATCAATAAACTGCAAAATTTACTAATATATGAGGAGGAATGAAAATGAATAATAGCGATATTTTATTCCTTTATGATGCAAAGTTAACAAACCCAAACGGCGATATTGATGAAGAAAACCGCCCGCGCATGGATTACGAACGCTCGTTAAACTTAGTGAGCGATGTCCGTTTGAAACGGTATATCCGTGACTACTTAGAACAGATCGGTCACGAAATTTTTGTCGGCAAAGTCGATGGGGAAACGGTTAACGCAACGGAACGAATGAAACGTTTGTTCGAGAAGTACGACGGCAAGGTGAACATTAATAAGTTATCAAAAGAACAACAAAACTGGATGCTTGATCAATTTATTGATGTCCGTATGTTCGGCGCGACAATGCCGATTAAGTCAGAGGATAAAGGAAGCTCCATGACGTTTACTGGTCCGATTCAGTTTAACTGGGGTTATTCGTTAAATAAAGTGACGCTTGTTGAGTCGGCAAGCATTACGTCGCATTTCGGTTCCGATGATAAAAATGACGGAGGCAATATCGGTAAAGATTATCGCGTCTATTATTCATTTTTGGCGTTTCATGGCGTTATAAGCGGCCATCGTGCGGCACATACGAGGTTGACGGAAGAAGATATCCACTTGTTTGATCAGGCGGTTGTGAAAGCAATTCCGTTGAGCGCAACCCGCAGCAAAGTCGGGCAATATCCGCGTTTGTATGTGCGTGTCGAATATCACTCTCCTGAATTTATTGCCGGCGATTTGCGGGATTTAGTGCATTTAGAAGAAACAGAAGGGCTGCGCAGCATTTCCGAAGTTACTTTGCATGTTGATGCACTTGTGAATAAACTTTTGGAAGTAAATGTTGAAATTGCCCGCATCCATTATTGGCAAGATTCTAATTTAACGCTGAACTATGAAGGGCAAAAAGGCTTGTTGGCAGATCTTCTTCCATCCGAGTTGGCGGATAAACTCGTTTCTGTATTGTAAAAAGGGTGACGTTTATGAAGATGCTTATTTTTGACCTTATCGGGAAGATGGGGCATTTCCGGAAAATCGATACGAACTCCTCTTCCTTGTCATATGCTTTTCCCCCGAGGACGACGATTGTTGGAATGATCGCTGGTATTTTAGGAATGGAGCGCGACAGTTATTATGAAGTATTTTCGCCGGACCAATGCCAAATTGCGATATCTGTGCGCACGCCGATTCGCAAAGTGATGCAAACAGTCAATTATATGTTTGTCAAATCCAAAGCCCATTTAAACAATAGCGGAGGACATACGCAAATTCCGCTTGAATTTGTGCTTCCCGGGGGAGAAGAAGCCAATTTGCGGTATCGCATTTATTTTTCCCACTCCGACCGCTCTGTTTATGAAAGCGTGAAAGAGCGAATACAATCGGGACGGTACGTTTATCCGCCGTATTTAGGGCTTTCTGAATTACTCGGGCAGTTGCAATGGGTCGCCGAAGCAGAGGGAATGTTAAAAGAAAGCAATGATTTGGTGCCGATTCATTCTGTTGTGCGAATCCCTGATTTGCGCGAGCGATCGATCCAATTTTCAAGAGATACCCGCTTTTTAAAAGAATTTATGACACGCCAGTTTACAAATGAGCGAATGATTCAAGAAACAGACTATTACTTGTTTGAACAATCGCGGCAATTAATCGCTGTTCCGGCTGTACCATATATAGCCGTTGCTTATGGTGAAGCAAAAGAAAACATTTTATGGATGTAGGCAGCGGCGGTTTTACCGCTGCTTTTTTAGGGGGTGAAGCAGTATGTATTTGTCTCATAATAATCCAGACAAGAAATTGACTGTACATTTAAAGGAAGTATACGAATACTCGCAAGATATGCTTAAGCATGTGCCGCTGTCTGACGAAAACCGGGATATGCTCGAATATATAAGCAAAATTGTTGCGGTGGCGCACGATTTCGGTAAATATTTATCATACTTTCAGGATTATTTACGGACTGGAGAGACAAATGGCGACTTGCATCATCACTCTTTTATTTCCGCCGTATTTGCCGCCCATCTTTTGCGCCATCCGGCGAATTTAAATGCTTCGTGGTCTGAATTTGCCCCGTTATTAGGCTATTTCGTCGTTATGCATCATCATGGGAATTTACGCGATATTTCCTTAGATGTAACAAAATCGCGCCATATTGCGGAAAATACCGTACAAGATTCACTATATTACCGAGTCAATACATTAAAACAGCAAATCGATGATATAAAGAACCATGCTTCTGCGATTGTGGAAGATTTATCTCCTTTATGGGATGAACTGTCCATTCCATTGTCTCTTTCAGCAGAACTGCACAGCTTCCTTCAAAATTATGAAAAAGCGTTCGATGAGGTATACCGCCAATATTATTTGATCGATAAACGAAGAAAACAAGAATTGACGAGGGAACTTTATTATTATGTGCTATTGCTATATTCTGTGCTTATTGATGCCGACAAATTATCGGCGGCTAACATCGAACGAAAACCGCGCGTTCACATTCCAGCACATCTTGTCGACCAGTACCGCGAAACGAATTTTGATGTGAACGTGACAGAAGGAACGAACGGGTGGCGCAACCGGATGTACAACGTAGTGATGGAACGAATAGAGGAACTTTTTAAAACAAAACCAGAACAGCGATTGTTCACATTAACGGCGCCGACTGGAGCGGGAAAAACGCTGCTGTCTCTTTCTGTGGCATTAAAATGGCGCGAGCAAACAGAACGACAGCATGGATATACCCCAAAAATTATTTACGCTCTGCCGTTTACAAGCGTTATCGATCAAAATGAAAAAGTAATCCGTGATTTGTTAAGCCAGTTGGATGATTTTCATGCAAATGAGCAGCGGTATTTAGTTAAGCATCACCACTTATCTGCGTTTCAATACAAAACTGAAAACGAGGAACTGCCTCTCCGCAAAGCATTGTTGCTGACGGAAAGCTGGGAGGCCGAGCTGATTGTCACGACATTTGTGCAATTGTTTCATACACTGATTGGCTATGAAAACCGCGCGTTAAAAAAATTCCATCAAATTGCCGGAAGCATTATCATTCTCGACGAAATTCAAAACGTGCCGATGGAATATTGGCCTTTGTTGCGTTCCGTGTTGTACAAAATGGCAGAATTGTTTTCCTGTAAAATTTTGTTGTTAACAGCAACGCAGCCGCTGATTTTTCCGGAAGGGGAAACGGTGGAACTTTTGGAGTCGGAAATGGTAAAGCCAATTGACTTTTTTAAAGAAATGGAACGGGTCGAGCTTCATTGGCTAGGAGGGGATAAAGGCGCATACAGTCCCGAAGAATGGATGGAACTGTTTCAAAACCGTTTTGAAGATGGAAAAACTTATTTGGCGATTTTTAACACAATTAAAACATCGATTGAAATTTATGAAGGGATAAAAGAATGGCTAAAAGAACGCGGTTATGATGTCATCTACCTTTCTACAAATATTGTGCCTTGTGAGCGGAAACGCCGCATTGAACAAGTCAGACAGCTTTTAAAAGAGAAGAAGAAAGTCGTTGTTATTTCAACGCAAGTTGTCGAAGCAGGAGTCGATGTTGATTTTGATGTGGTATATCGCGACTTAGGACCTATTGATTCCATTGTCCAAGCGGCGGGGCGCTGCAATCGTAACGGAAAGTTACATGAACTTGGTAAGGTGTATATAACGCCAATAGAGCGAGAGGGAAAGTTAGAATCACAATATGTGTATAAGGGTGTTCATACAAATATAGCGAAGGAAGTGCTACCGAAAACACCGGTATCTGAGCATCAATTTTTTGATATCATTATGCAATATTTTACTGAAGTGCGCGGCAGAAAATCGTTCGATGCTTCCGATGGGATTATAAGTGCGATGGAAGAACTAAAATTTGATGCAAAAGATAAGTCGGGAAGCAAAAATAAGCCCAGATATGTATCGGAATTTCAATTGATTGAAAACGCGCATCAAGCAGTGGATGTGTTTGTCGAAGTAGATGATCAAGCGATGGACATTTGGCAGCAATATATTCAGCAGGTGATTGAGGAGAAAGATTTCGAAACACGGTTCGAGAACTATTTGCGCCTGAAAAAAGACGTGCGCCAATATGTCATTTCCGCCCCGATTAAACTTGTAAAGAATCTGGATCGGGATTTATACGAAAAAACGAGAATGATTCATTTATCCAACGATATACTAAACCAATATTACAACAGCGAATATGGACTTATTCGCACAAGTGAGATGGTGGATGCATGGATTATGTAATGGATGTCAATGGAACGCATATTTGGTACTACTTCATCTGCAAGCGCGAAGTTTGGCTGATTGCCCATCAGATCGCCGCCGACCAAGAGGACGATAACCTTGAAATTGGCCGTTTTATCTCGGAAACAAGCTATCAGCGCCAGAAAAAAGAACTACTTATCGGCAATATAAAAGTGGACCGGATTCGCCGCGAAGGGGATACGCTTGTTGTCGGTGAAGTGAAGAAGTCGTCAACCTATGAAAAAAGCGCTTATTATCAATTGTTGTTCTATCTTGATACATTGCGGAAAATGGGCATTGAGGCAAAAGGGGAGCTTTTGTTCCCAAAAGAAAAGAAAGTAACGAAAGTGGAATGGACAGAAGAAGGAAAACGGGTATTGGAAGAGGCGGTTGCTGACATCCGCCGCATTGCCCGCTTGCCTGTCCCGCCAGAGCCGAAGAAAATCGGGTTTTGCCGAAGCTGTGCCTATCGTGAATATTGCTTTGCGGAGGAATAATCATGAAAAAAACGCTCTATATTTTTCAAAGCGGCGAGCTAAGCCGTGAAGACAACAGTATTTGTTTTGAGACAACTGAGCGTAAACAAAAGCTTCCCGTTGAAGATGTCAATGATATTTATATTTTTGGAGAAGTGAATGCAACGAAGAAGTTTTTAGAACTGATGGCGCAAAAAAATATCTGTATCCACTATTTTAATCATTACGGCTATTACACGGGAACATTTTATCCGCGCGAGCATTTAAACGCGGGTCACGTCATTTTAAAACAGGCCGAAGCGTATTTGAATCCAGAAAAACGTCTTGTTTTAGCGCGAAAATTCATTGACGGTTCGATCGGGCAAATGATACAAGTGCTGAAATATTATCAAAACCGTGTGAAAACCAATAACGCGAAGTTTAAAGAAATGATTTTGGATTTCCAATCAAGCCGGGCGAAACTGGAACAATGGACAAGCGTTGAGGAAATGATGTCAACAGAAGGGCATGTGCGCGAGAAATATTACAGCATGTTTGATGACATTTTAAACCATAACCCAGATTTTTTGTTTGAAAAACGTTCGAAGCGGCCGCCGCTCAATCGTTTAAACGCAATGATTAGTTTTGGCAATCAGATTTGCTATACGATGGTGCTAAGTGAAATCTATAAAACTTATTTAGACCCGCGCATCGGGTTTTTGCACGCGACGAATTTTCGGCGTTTTTCGTTGAACTTGGATGTCGCGGAAATATTTAAGCCAATTATGGTCGATCGTCTCATTTTTACTCTTGTAAATAAAAAGATGATTACGAAAAAAGATTTTGACAAACATATGGAAGGGATTTTGCTGTCAGAAGAAGGGCGGAAGAAATTTGTCGGGGAATTGGACAAGCGCATGAAGACAACGGTTAACCACCGGCATCTTGGCAAATCCGTCTCATACCGCCGTCTCATTCGCCTTGAGCTTTATAAAATTCAAAAGCATCTTCTCGGAGAAAAAGAATATGAGCCATATCGCTCGTTATGGTAGGTGGTCGCTATGTTTGTGATCCTAGTCTATGATTTTGAGAAAAAACGTGTCGCGAAAGCGTTAAAGATCGCCAGAAAATATTTATACTGGGTGCAAAACTCGGTGTTTGAAGGAGAAATTTCTGAAGCAAACTATGTTAAATTAAAAATGGAACTGGAGAATATTATGGATCCGGATGTGGATTCTGTTGTTTTCTATACTTTCCGAACGCAAAAATATTCAAAGAGAGAAGAAATGGGATTGCGCAAGGGTGGAGAAGAAAACATTTTGTAGGGAATCATAAAAGAATAAACTATCAGGCCACGTATTGCTTGGGGCATCCATCATGTTGCAGTAAAGAATAAAAAGTAAATTTCATATGTTTTCAGGGTGGGGCTGGAAATCGCCTCATGCATCGGATGAATGGTTTCAAAGACAGCATCGTGAGGGGTGACTTCTCATCAGTTTAACTTTTTATTATTGACAAAAGCCCTAAAAATTGGGTTAAAAGCAATGGATCTCTTATAGGTTAATTTCGAATAGAAGCAAGGTTAGGAGAGCTCAATATATGAGGATGATCATTCAGTTCAGACCGAAAAATGGCGCGCTTATTTTGCCGATCAATTATGAAGAAGTGCTTCAAGGATTTTTATACCGCTCGATTCAAGATTTTGAGCTGGCGCATTTTTTGCATGATGTTGGGTATACGAAAGAAAAGCGGCGGTTTAAAATGTTTACATTCAGCCGTTTGTATGGAACATACCGCATCCATCGCCATGAGAAAAAAATCGAGTTTTTTGACCAAGTAACATGGTATATTTCTTCCGCATTGGATTCGCTTATTGTTAATTTAGCGCAAAATTATTTATTGCGAGAACAATTTGCGTTAAATGGACAGCCTATTCATATTGAAGAGACTGCTGTGAAACGATTGGAAATTTCCGAAAAACGTTCTTATCAAATTCGAATGCTATCGCCGCTTACGGTTTACAGCACTTACGAAAATCAACATGGAGAAAAGCGGACGCATTTCTTTTCGCCATTTGACGCAGAATTTTCTAAGATGGTAGAAAAAAATTTTTATAATAAATTTCAAGCATATTTTCAACAAGCACCAACGGAGAAGGTGACAATAAGCCCAATCCGCGTAACGAAAAGGGATAAGGTGATTACCGTATTCAAAGGGTTCCGCATTAACGCGTGGAATGGTATGTATGAAATTCAAGCACCGCTCCCTTATGTGAAATTTATGTATGACGTCGGCATCGGATCGAAAAATTCCCAAGGTTTCGGCATGTTCGAATTCATTAAATAGCGGCTATATACTTTTGTCGTCGATCCCTAATAGCGCACAAACCCCAGGGGATCGACGACATGTTTGTTTTCTCATTTCTCCCAACAGCCATCAGCACTTTTGAATATTGACGCAATTTTCAAACTGACGTATACTTTATATATCCATTATTCGCCAACCTTGATATATAAGCGTTTGTTGGGGTTTGTATCTTACCTATGAGGAATTGAAACTGCTGATAATGCGTTAATTATTGACACGAAAAAATCTGTTTGTATCTTACCTATGAGGAATTGAAACATCGCGGCCGTAGATGATGTGTACGGAACGTTTCACGTTTGTATCTTACCTATGAGGAATTGAAACGCAACGATGAACTCTAATGTATCGTCGTTGCTGTCTCGTTTGTATCTTACCTATGAGGAATTGAAACCATTTTCCGCTTGGTGAAGCACTAGAAGAGATGCGCACGTTTGTATCTTACCTATGAGGAATTGAAACACTTGGTTGAAAAACCTACTGATGAAAAGATACGAAAGTTTGTATCTTACCTATGAGGAATTGAAACTGTTTTCTTGAGGTTTTTCTAATGTTAACTGTAAAATGTTTGTATCTTACCTATGAGGAATTGAAACTCAGTTGTTTCCTGCTGTTTTTCTTGTGTATCCCCCGTTTGTATCTTACCTATGAGGAATTGAAACCCACGATGTCATGACATTGTATAGACGTTCCAGATAGTTTGTATCTTACCTATGAGGAATTGAAACTGTTTTTTCGGATAAGGATTTTGAGAGAGTATTAGAGTTTGTATCTTACCTATGAGGAATTGAAACCTAATCTCGAACCAGTCCATAAAATAGTCATCGATCTCGTTTGTATCTTACCTATGAGGAATTGAAACCGGCTATCAAGCGAGAAATAAGCCTCATCGACAATCAGTTTGTATCTTACCTATGAGGAATTGAAACAGGATTGGAGAACATGCTGACCAACATGTTCGTCCAGTTTGTATCTTACCTATGAGGAATTGAAACCTGTAGGTATGCGTTGTTCAACATAAGTAGGGAAAGGTTTGTATCTTACCTATGAGGAATTGAAACAGTCAACAGTTTCAAGTAATTCTGTTTGCTTTCCAGGTTTGTATCTTACCTATGAGGAATTGAAACTCAGAACTAGCGTAGAGGATAGAACAGGTAGCTATCGCCGTTTGTATCTTACCTATGAGGAATTGAAACACGCACCTAGATCACTTATTACCTTATCTGAACTTCGATGTTTGTATCTTACCTATGAGGAATTGAAACTGAAAAGTATATAAAGCATTTTAATATTGGAGGCGATTGTTTGTATCTTACCTATGAGGAATTGAAACTCCGAACGATAGCTTTCCGACACTTTGCCGATGGCACGTTTGTATCTTACCTATGAGGAATTGAAACTCCCGCAGGAAACATCTCCTTTGATGAGAGTTTAAAGTTTGTATCTTACCTATGAGGAATTGAAACAAGGAATATTCGTTCGAATCGTTTTTGCCGCGTGAGTTTATATCTTACCTATGAGGAATTGAAACTGGTAATATGAAAGTATGGGTAGATCAAGATTAGAGTTTGTATCTTACCTATGAGGAATTGAAACAACAATGCGGAAGTGATTCCGATTCCGACGCGTCCTGGTTTGTATCTTACCTATGAGGAATTGAAACACCGATAACGGTGGAAGTGCTGTTTCAACTATCGCAGAGTTTGTATCTTACCTATGAGGAATTGAAACTCCTTCCTCATAAAACCCTATACCGAAACGTATGGACGGGTTTGTATCTTACCTATGAGGAATTGAAACTATCTTTGAGCATGCTTTTCACTTCCCGTTTGTCCGCTGTTTGTATCTTACCTATGAGGAATTGAAATCTTTTTCATTCATGAGTATTCCCCCTTCTTTGTTTAGTTTGTATCTTACCTATGAGGAATTGAAATTCAGCCGCCCCGTATCCATATGCTCGTACCATTGGATTCGTTTGTATCTTACCTATGAGGAATTGAAATTTGTGCGAATCATAAAAAACCCCACTCGTCCGAGTAGTTTGTATCTTACCTATGAGGAATTGAAACGTGGTCTGCGATTTGACAGCTTTCGTGTCGCGTGCCTGTTTTATATCTTATGGACCGATTTTGCCTGTTTTTATCTTAGCTACGAAGATTGTCCCCTTCTTGGCGCTTGCCGCTGTGAAGGGCTTTTTTGTTGTAATTCACCGCCACATTTGTTATAAAGGTGAAAAAGGGAAACAATAACAATAAAACAAACATGGAAAGAAGTTTTGAAAGCATGTTCCGTATTCTTAAAGCAGAAAAGACGGTTGATGTTTAAAATGCGGAAGTTTGCTGAATTGGAAGTAATATAACGGAAAGGGTAGAGTGTGGATGGGAGTATTGGACAGTAAAAAAATTATGGAAATAAGAAGCCGTATTGAAAAACGAGTAGTGACGCTGCCCGATGGCACTACTGTTCCATGCATAGGTCAAGGAACATGGCACATGGGAGAAAAGCCCCAAGAGAAAGCGAAGGAAATAAAAGCCTTACAACTTGGAATAGAATTGGGCATGAAAGTTATTGACACAGCTGAGATGTACGGAAATGGCGCTTCTGAACGCTTAGTCGGCGAAGCCATCAAAGGGCGCAGGGATGATGTGTTTTTAGTCTCTAAAGTATATCCGCATAATGCAGGATTAGATAAAATTTCCACCGCGTGTGAAAACAGCTTAAAACGGCTGGGAACGGATTATTTAGATTTATATCTTTTACATTGGCGAGGCCGTATTCCTTTAGAAGAAACGATCGAAGGCATGGAGAAGTTGCGAAAAGAAGGGAAAATTTTGCGATGGGGAGTCTCCAATTTTGACACAGACGATATGAAAGAGTTATGGAACACTACCAATGGATCAAACTGTGCGACAAACCAAGTGTTATACCATCTTGGTTCGAGAGGAATTGATTTTGATCTGCTGCCTTGGCATCGGGAACATCATGTACCGATTATGGCGTATAGCCCCCTTGCCCAAGGAGGTGCGTTAAGAAAACAGTTGTTGACGGATCCAATTGTTAATGAGATTGCCAAAAAATATAATGTAAAACCGCTGCAAATCGCACTTGCTTGGACGATACGCACGAATGATGTCATTGCCATTCCAAAAGCTGGGCAAGAACAACATGTTCTGGAGAATGCTGAAGCTGCTGCGATTGAATTGACCCAAGAAGACCTGAAACGGCTTGATGAAGCATTTCCAAAACCTCGTAAAAAAGTGCCTTTGGATATCATTTAACATTTTTCCGAAGAAAAAGTCGGTTCATGAATGTAATATGCTGGATGGTCTTGGATGAACCAAAAATTTCTTTATAGGGTTGGAAAGATGTGCCGCTGATTCAAATGTGTCATGCGGCATTTTCAAGTTGACAAAAGTTTTCATTGGCCTTATAGTTGATAACGTAGTGTTTATTTTTTGGTTTTTTGGGTGGTGAGAATGAATGTTGTTAACTGAACGTCGGAAGCAATTTCTTCAGAAGCTGATTGATTTATACCAAAAGACAAACGTGCCTGTCCATTATGAAACATTAGCGAAAGCACTAGGTGTCAGCAAATGGACGGCATATGACATGCTGAAAGAACTTGAAAAACTTGGCTATCTCACCCGTGATTACACTCTGAATCCTGGCGAGACAGGACGTTCCCAAATCGTTTTTCTGCCAACAGCAAAAGCTACGAGCTTGTTTGAACAAGAACGTTCTGAAGCAATCAATCTGGAAGAGTGGCATAAAACAAAAGAGAAAATACTTGAGTTTCTAAACAGTTTAAAGAATTGCAGTCTCAGCGCCGCCGTCCGAAAAGTTTTAGAGGAAATTCCGAAAGCGCAGATTCGCGTTGCCTTCTGTGCATACATCATCGGGCTTTTTCTTGTTTATCTTCGCAAGCTGGGCGGGAAAACCGAGGTGTTGATTAAAAATCTTGTTCAAAACGCACCAACTAATGAAATGCGGATGACCATGTTTGTTGGAACCGTCCTTGGAAGCATTATTCAAACGATGAATCATGAAATTGGTGTAGAAGTAACAGAATTGGTTGGACGGTATTTGAAATCGATTGCCGACCTTTCCCATTTTGAAAAGGAAATGCTTTCCGATTTTCTCCATGAAGCATTAGCATGATTGTGGTCAACGGTTTAAACCTTGACCATTTATTTGCTTGAGTTTTTGGGTTTTTTGTGTTATTTGTGTTTTTTTGAAATAGATTAAGAAAGAGAAGAACGTATCCGCATAAACAAAAAGAGGAGGTGGTGGTAACATGATGAACGATTTTCTTGGATTCATAAAGAAAATCCTTGAAGCATTCCAAAATATTTTCATCAAAATTAATACGCCCCTTAGGTAGCGGTCCATAAATTGCTTTGGCAGGTGATTGATGTGCTTGAATTATTTGGGAGATTTGTGGTGAAAAGCAGAATTGCTATCATTGTTTTATCATTGATACTTGTGATTCCTGCATTGTCCGGAATAGTCAAAACGCAAATCAATTATGATATTTTTGCTTACTTGCCGGAAAAGCTTCCTTCGGTGCAAGGGCAAAATATTATGAACAAAGTGTTTGGGTTCGGTGGAACAGGCATCCTGATGGTAAAAAATCAAACAGATGTTGAAGTAGAAAATTTAAAACGAAAACTGGAGCAAGTGGATGGTGTTGAAACAGTCAATTGGATCACCGACATTGCTGATCTTGCAGTGCCTCGCGAGTTTCTTCCAGAGGAATTGGTGGATCAGTTTTATTCTGGAAACAGCACTATCATGCAAATTCAATTTGAAGAGGAAGCGGCATCAGAAAAAACTCATTATGCTGTACAAGAAATCAAAAACATTCTTGGGCCGAATACTTATTTTGCTGGAACTCCTCCAATGTTGTCGGAGCTGCGTCAGTTGCTTGAAAGTGAGAAGTTTGTCTATGCAGTGTCCGCAATTGGGTTTATTCTGTTGCTTTTGGGATTAACGCTCCCATCGCTTTTCATTCCGTTCCTTATCCTGTTCTCAATTGGGGTTTCTATTATTTACAACTTGGGATTGGCTTACTATTTAAATGGTTCAATGTCGTATGTTACCGCTGCGATTGCGGGAGCTTTGCAGCTCGGAGTTACGATGGATTTTTCTATTTTCTTAGTGCATCGTTATGAAGAAGAACGAAAGACGAAAGAAAAGAATGAGGCCATGATCGCGGCCATCAAGCACACAGCGATGGCCATTTTAACCAGCTCGGCAACGGCAGTAGCCGGTTTTCTCGCGATGGTCACCATGTCGCTTGGACTTGGGGAAGACTTAGGGATGACGATGGCGCGAGGGATCCTTCTTAGTGTGTTGATGATTTTGACATTGTTGCCGTCGTTCATTCTGGTGTTTGACAAGTGGATTCGCGAATATCAGCACCGCGTGATGATCCCTAATTTTCATCTGTTAGCCAAATTTGTGACCAATCGCCACAAACTTGTTTTTGTAGTGTTCCTGCTTTTGTTTATCCCTGCTTTCCTCGGTTTTAAGAATGTGCATATCGTGTATGATTTGGAGCAACTTATGCCGAAGACGCTGCCTTCGATCCAAAATCTTGACGAAATCAAAAAAGAATTTACATCGACTGATTCTGCTTTTTTAGTCATGGATAGCAAGATTTCTGATCAGGAACGTCTTAAAATCAAGCAGCAGATTGGAGAAATAGATGGAATCAAGAAAGTAATTGGGTATGACACCTTTGCAGATCCTGCGATTCCTTCAGAATTTGTTCCCGAAAACTTAAAAAACATGTTTATCAAGGATCAATACAATTACATGTTGGTACAGATGGAATACGGATCGTATGATGAACGCACGACACGGGCCATTCAACAAATCAACAAATTAACCGAGCCATATGAAGGGCATATGTACCTGACTGGTCAAGCTGTTTTGCAAAACGATCTGACTACCACGGTACGGGACGACATGAAAAAAGTAGATGTGATTTCGGTTGTCGCCGTATTTTTGATTATTGCGCTTGCCTTCCGATCCGTGGCGCTGCCGGTTGTATTAGTTGGTGGAATTGAATTGGCGATTTTGTTCAACCAAGGGCTCGATTTCTATCTTGGCCGTTCCATGCCATTTATCGGTACATTCGCCATTGGTGCTATCCAGCTCGGCAGCACGATCAACTATGCGATTTTGCTTGTCACACGCTATAAGGAAGAGTTGATGAATTATCCGAAAGAGGAAGCGATGTATCGAGCCATCACAGCAAGTGGAGAAGCGATCTTGAGCAGTGCGCTTGCCTTGTTTGCCGCTGTCATCGGGATTTGGCTGTTTTCCGACATCACGTTGCTCAGAGATTTAACCTTTATGATTGCGCGAGGAGCGATTATTTCTCTTGCCGTCATCTTATTCCTGCTTCCGGCAGTGTTGCTCACATTAGAAAGTTTCATATCCAAAACGACATTTGGCTGGCCTAAAGCTAAATCCATGAAAGAAGATGAGACACTTTCAGAATTATCTTTAAACTAATAACAAACAATAAAAGGAGAGGAGAAGCACCATGAATGCGGTAAAAGCCACAATCCCCGTTTTGACTGCTGCCACCCTTTTATTATCATCGGCAACCGGTACTTATGCAGCGGCTCCCGATCAAGTCGTTGATCGAGAAACGGTTTATACCCTTCTTAATTCCGATGGGACTGTGAAAAAATCGATCGTTGTGGATTGGCTGTATTTTAAAGGAAATGGAAATGTCACCGTGACAGATTACGGACCATTACAGCATATTCGCAATATAAGCGGATTGGAAAAACCAGTGGTGCAAAACGGACAAATCATTTGGGATGCGGAAGTGAAAGGAGAACGGTCGATTTATTATTCCGGCGAAACGAGCCAGCCTCTTCCGGTGGATGTCTCGATCAACTATTATCTGAATGGGGAAAAAAGTGGATGCTCCCTCATTGGCCGGGAAAAATGGCACAGTAAAAATCGAGATAACGTTGAAGAACCAGCTGAAACAAAAGAAAAACATTTCCTATTCCGGCTATAAGGGTGTCCGTCATTCAGTGGAAAAAGAGCTGTACACCCCGATTTTATCGCTTGTTTCGCTCAACATTCCAACTGAACATTTCACGGATATGAAACTCGGTGACGCAATGACGGTCATGTCGGGGAAAACGATGAGCGCGACTTGGATGATTGTGCCCAATCCGGAAGAGACCATCACCCTTGAAATGAAAGGAACAGACATTGAGCTTGAACCGATCACGATTACTTTGATTCCGAAGCTTCCTCCAGTATCAGAAGTACCGGTTAAAGAACAATTGGAAAAACTAACAGATGGCATTCAGCAAATCTCTTCTGCACTGGATCAAATAGGAGATGGCGCAAATCAACTTGCCTCTGGCAATCGTCAAGTAAAAAACGGTTTAAACCAACTTTCTGAAGGACTTGGGCAGTTGAACCAAGTGAATCAAGCCCATGAGGGACTTGTGAAACAGTCGCTGGAAACAAACCGGCAGCTTCTGGCGCTGGCTCAAAATCTGGCTGCTGAGAAACCGCAGGATGCGAATTTGCAGGCTCTCGTGCAGGGACTAAAAGGCCAGCAACAAATGCTGAAGATGTTAGCCGAAGGGGGAAATTTGCAGGGAAAACCATTTCCAGGCCTCGATAAGATGGAGGAAGGTTTAAAAGGCTCCAAAGCCGGAGCTGACAAGTTAGCGGTTGCGGCGGGCCAGCTGGAAAAAGGTTCGTTGCAACTGAAAACTGGTATAGAAAAGTTATCCGGCGGAACGGCGGAAATAAAAAATGGACTGATTACCGGATTAAATAAACTGTATGAAGGGGAAGCTATTTTACATCAATCAAAAACAGCGGCGGAACAATACGATACATTTCTTGGCAAACCAAAAGGCGCGAAAGGGGAAGTTCGTTTTATTTTAAAAACAGATCCGATCGAGCCGGTGAAGGCGAAAGGTTCAGCCGAACAAAAGCCAGACACGGGCAGCGAGGAAGAGAGCATTTCTTTCTTTGCAAAAGTAAAAAAATGGCTGAGTGACTTATTTTAAGAACTGGAAATGTTCCAATGCAACCTTGTAGAGGAAGGACAGAATAGTCATGAAAGTAGGCTTAGCTTTAGGGGGTGGAGCGGTACGCGGATTAGCCCACATTGGAGTATTAAAAGTGCTAAAAAAACATCAAATACCGATTGATTTTATTGCAGGCACCAGTATGGGCGGTGCAATTGGAGGGTTAGTTGCCGCCGGTATTGACATCGAGGAAATGGAAGAATTTATCCTGACCACCCCATCTTACCGGTTTGTGGACATTGGAATTTTAAAACGCGGTATTTTTGCCGGAAATAAAATATACGCGATGCTTATTCAATTTTTAGAGCAAAAGGGGCTTGGCAATATTCGCATTGAGGATCTTAACATTCCTTTTCGGGCGGTATCGGTTGATTTGATTAAAGGAGAAGTTTTTGTCTTTGAAAAAGGAAGTCTTAGTTTAGCCATTCGGGCCACTACATCCGTTCCCGGCATTTTTTCGCCTGTTCATTATCAAGATAAAGTGCTGGTGGATGGGGGAATTTTGAATAACCTTCCGGCTGATTTGCTTCGTGAGGCAGGAATGGATGTCGTTATGGCTGTTGATGTCGAAAGAGAACATGAAGAAGAGGAACCGCGCAATATTTTTGACGTCGTCTATCGTTCGTTCACGATTATGATGACGAGGCAGCGCCGCGCCAATCTCCGATATGCGGATGTGGTTTTCCGGCCGGAAGTCGGGCACATTTTAGCATTTGACACAACGAGAATCCAAGAGTGCATTGAAGCAGGGGAACGAGAGGCTCAACAAAAAATTCAGGAAGTGTTATCCTTCATAAAATGAATAGAAACGAAGGCAGTCATAAGGTTTGGCGTTTCGCCTCAGCAGGAGCAGGCAAAAGGGAAGCTGTCTCTGGAAATGACAAAGGCCATGATGAATGAATGGATGCAACGAAGTGCGAAAGAAACATTGGCTTAAACAAGGTATTGCGCCTGCGGGCAATTGCGGCGTTTTTCTTGGAACGGTCGCGTTCTGGCCTGTAGGCGCATTCTCGTTTCTCTCTAGCATAATGCTAGTGGAGAAACGAGTTTTTTTATTGCACTTTTATTGTGTGCATGTTCTAATAGTGATTGATGGGAATTAGGAAGAGATTGATTTCACTGGCAGAGGACATATTCGAAGCAAGGAGTGGGGAACGACGGATGGAGAAAGAGGCAATCATCCGCTTTGAGCGGGTGACGAAGGAATACGATGGGTTAGTCGTGCTTGATGATGTCAGTTTTGAGATTGAGCGCGGGAAGTTTTACACACTGCTTGGGCCATCGGGATGCGGAAAGACGACGATTCTTCGCTTAATTGCGGGGTTTGCAGAGCCGACGAAAGGAACGATTTATTTTCACGGGAAGCCGGTGAATCACGTTCCCGCCAATAAGCGGCAAGTAAATACGGTGTTTCAAGATTACGCCTTGTTTCCGCATTTGAACGTGTTTGAAAACGTGGCGTTTGGGCTGCGGATAAAAAAGAAAAAGCGTTCGGAAATTGAGGAAAAAGTCCAACAGGCGCTCCGGTTTGTGAATTTGGAAGGGTATGAGAATCGCAGCATTCAAGAAATGTCCGGAGGCCAGCGGCAGCGGGTGGCGATTGCGCGCGCGATCGTCAACGAGCCAGAAGTGCTTTTGCTCGATGAGCCGCTGTCGGCGCTTGATTTAAAGTTGCGTACCGAAATGCAATATGAGCTCCGTGAATTGCAGCGCCGGTTAGGGATTACGTTTATTTTTGTCACCCATGACCAAGAAGAGGCGCTGGCGATGTCGGACCAAATTTTCGTGCTGAATAAAGGAAAAATCCAGCAAAGCGGCACGCCAAAAGACATTTACGATGAGCCGGTTAATCGGTTTGTTGCTGATTTTATTGGTGAATCGAACATCTTGCGGGGGACGATGATCGAAGATTACCTTGTCGAATTCGCAGGAAAGCGGTTTACGTGCGTGGACAAAGGCTTTCGCCCGAACGAGCCGGTCGATGTTGTCATCCGCCCGGAAGATTTGGAAATTACGACAAAAGATCAAGGAAAACTCCAAGTGCGCGTTGATTCGCAGCTGTTCCGCGGCGTACATTACGAGCTATGCTGCTATGACGAAGATGGAAATGAATGGCTCGTCCATTCGACAAAAAAAGCGGAAGTAGGGGAAGAAATCGGGCTTTATTTTGATCCAGAGGATATTCATGTCATGCACATCAGCGAAGATGATGGTGAGGGATCCGATGAAAAATAGTGTACGCAACGTTTACTTACTTCCATATATCATATGGATCGGGTTATTTGTCGTCGCGCCGATTTTATTAATTTTGTATTATTCGTTTTTTGACATTGACGGAAATTGGACGTTTGCCAATTATAAAACATTTTTTACGCCGATTTATTTAAAGATGGCGGCTAGTTCCGTTTGGTACGCATTTTTAATTACGTTTTTTTCATTGCTTGTCGCGTATCCAACCGCGTATTTTTTGACAAAAACAAAGCATAAACAGCTTTGGCTTTTGCTGATGATTTTGCCGACATGGGTGAATTTGCTTTTAAAAGTGTATGCGTTTCTCGGCATTTTTGGCACATATGGATTGGCAAACGCAATTTTAGAAACGATCGGAATCGGCACGAAACAAATTTTGTTTACTGATTTTAGTTTTGTGTTCGTGTCGGTATACATTTTTATCCCGTTTATGATCCTCCCGATTTTTAACTCGCTTGAGGAGTTGAACCCAACGTTGATCGATGCCGCGCGGGATCTTGGGGCTTCGGCTTGGACAACGTTTCGTCGCGTCGTTTTTCCGCTGACGTTGGACGGGGTGAAAGCAGGATGTCAAGCCGTGTTTATTCCGGCGTTATCGCTCTTTATGATTACGCGTTTAGTTGCGGGAAACCGCGTGATAACACTCGGTACGGCGATTGAAGAGCATTTTCTTGTCACCCAAAACTGGGGCATGGGTTCGACGATTGCCGTGTTTTTAATTATCGCGATGGCCATTGTCGTCATTATGACAGGAAATCGGAAGTGAGGGTTCGGCGATGCGAAGCAATAAAAAATGGGCGACCGTGTATTTAGTGTTTGTGTTTCTCATTTTGTACACCCCGATTATTTATTTAATTTACTATTCGTTTAATAGCGGCGGCATGATGCACGATTTTCAGCATTTTACGCTGAAGTGGTATCAGGAAGTCCTCCATGATACCCGTTTATGGATTATTGTGCTGAATACACTGACGATTGCTCTTTTGTCTGCGGCGATTTCTACGATTCTTGGAGTAATCGGAGCGTTAGCGATTTATTATGTGAAAAAACGGCATATGAAACAGTTGCTTTTAACGTTGAATAACGTATTAATCGTCAGCCCGGATGTCATTATCGGCGCCTCATTTTTGATTTTGTTTACGATTATCGGCATACAGCTCGGTTTTACGTCGGTGCTGCTGTCCCATATCGCGTTTAGCGTGCCGATCGTCGTGTTAATGGTGCTTCCAAAATTGCAGGAAATGAGCCCGACGCTAATTGACGCGGCGCGTGATTTAGGGGCGAATCAATGGGATGTGCTGACGAAAGTAATATTGCCGTTTATCACTCCTGGTATTTTTGCTGGCTTTTTCATGGCGCTGACGTATTCGCTTGATGACTTCGCGGTGACGTTTTTTGTGACGGGCAACGGTTTTTCGACACTATCGGTGGAAATTTATTCACGGGCGCGCCAAGGAATATCCTTGTCGATTAACGCATTATCGACATTATTGTTTTTGTTTACGGTTGTGCTGGTGATCGGCTACTACTTTATTAGCCAGAAAAGCAGTACCTTATACGGGATGAGGGGGCGACGGAAATGAGAAAGCTGATATCCTTGTTTGCGGCCGTTTTTTTCGCCTCGTTTGTACTGCTTTACGTGTCTGCCCTGCTGAATAAAACGGAAGGATATTCCGGGAAAAATACATTGACTGTGTATAATTGGGGCGATTACATCGATCCTGCGTTGATTAAAAAGTTCGAAAAGCAGACAGGCATCAAAGTCATCTACCAAACGTTTGACTCCAATGAAGCGATGATGGCGAAAATCGCCCAAGGCGGCACGACGTTTGATGTTGCCGTCCCGTCCGAATATGCGATCAGTAAAATGAAAGAAGAGGGGCTGCTTATTCCGCTCGACCATTCGAAATTGCCGAATTTAAAATATATCAACCCGCGCTTTTTAAATTTATCGTTTGACCCGGGCAACAAGTATTCTGTCCCGTATTTTTGGGGAACGGTCGGCATCGTCTATAATCCGGAAATGATTGGCGGCAAAAAAATAACGAGCTGGAACGATTTATGGGATAAAGATTTGCGCAATCAAATTTTGTTAGTTGACGGCGCGCGCGAAGTGATTGGCATGGGGCTCAATAGCTTGCATTATTCGTTAAATGACACGAATAAGAAGCACTTGCAAGAAGCGAAAGAAAAACTCGATCGTCTTACGCCAAACGTCAAAGCGATTGTCGGCGATGAGATTAAAATGCTTTTAGTGAATGAAGAAGCGGCAATCGGAGTTGTTTGGTCAGGAGACGCGGCGGAGATCATCGCGGAAAATGACAAGCTCGATTATGTGGTGCCAAAAGAAGGCTCCAATTTATGGTTCGATAATATGGTTATTCCAAAAACAGCGAAAAATATTGAAGGGGCGCATCAATTTATTAACTTTATGCTTGATCCGAAAAACGCCGCACAAAACGCGGAGTATGTCGGCTATTCGACGCCGAATGAGAAGGCGCTGGACTATTTGCCGAAAGAAGTCACCGAAGACAAACGGTTTTATCCAGATTTTGAGTCAGTCGGCAATTTAGAAGTGTACGAAAATTTAGGAAAACGGATGCTTGCTTATTACAACGAGCTGTTTTTGCAGTTTAAAATGCATCGGAAATAAGCGGGAAAGGGAGACTGAGCGAATTGAAGCGGTTAAAAAAGGCATGGATTGCGTTTTTGTCTGTTGTTTTGTTCCTATCAGGAAAACTGAAGTGGGTGCTGGCGGTTTTTAAGTTTTTAAAATTCAGTTCTCTCATTTCCTTATTTATTTCGATCGGCGCGTATGCTATGGTATATGGATGGAAGTTTGCGGTGGCGCTCGTGTACTTTTTATGTGCATGAAATGGGCCATTTGTTTGCGGCGAAAAGGTTAGGCATTCCAACATCGAAGGCGATTTTCATTCCGTTTGTCGGAGCGCTTATTGCGCTAAAGGAAAAGCCTAAATCGGCGAAAGATGAGGCATATTTGGCGTATGCAGGCCCGTTGTGGGGGACGTTGGGGTTTCTTCCGGCTTTGCCGCTGTTCTGGATGACAGGAGACCCGTTTTGGGGGCTGGTCATTGCGCTTGGAGCGCTGATTAATTTATTCAATCTTATGCCTCTGCATCCGTTAGACGGCGGGCGGATTGCCGGAGTGATTTCGCCAAAACTATGGTTTGTTGGCCTGATGGGAATGACCGCTTATTTTCTTTGGAAACCGGGGCCGATCGCCCCGCTCATTATTTTATTAGGCGCGGTGAAATGCTGGGAGCTTTTGCGCCGGGAGTTCCGCTGGAAAAAGGCGCAAATTCACAAAGAAGTCAATGAGTCGTTACTGCGGGAAATTCAACGGTACATGCTTTTATCGGAAGAAGAGCAGCAAGAAATGTATTGGCGTTGGGAGGATGAGCTGGAACGCGCGGAGGCGGAGCTGCAGCGGAGAAAAACATGGCACATCCCCGTTTTTCAAGATGAACAAAAACTGCAAAATTATCGCTTGGAGCGGTATGTGGAAAAGCATCATCAGTTATTGGAGGCAACTCGATGGGGGGCATTGCAGGAACAAACCGTTCCTGACTTTATCCGTGTGCTCCAAAAAGAAATTGAAGAAAACGAACAAGCAATACAGAAGCAAACAGTGTATTATCGTGCGGAGGCAAAAACAAAATGGGCGTGGTTATGTTTATATCTTGCGCTGGCGGTTGTTCTTGCCGTGTTCACAGCGTACGGGCAACAGATTATGGATGCCAATCAGCCACTTATTTCGTAATGCAATCAAGGGTGGCCCTTCAGCAGGAATGTTTAGTCCTTTTTGGGCCACCCTCATTGTTGCTTAACATTATACGGAGTGGGCGGCTGCCTTTTTCTCTCTATATATTTGCAGGACAAACCCGGCTGCTGTTACACAAAGGATACCCGCGACAATAAATATAAATGTATAGGTTCCGAACCATGTGTGTAAGATACCGCCGCCAAAGGCAGCAGCCGCGGCGCCAAGTTGGTGAAAAGCCCATACCCAGCCAAATACCACTCCGCTTTGTTTTCCAAATACATCACTGCACAGACGGACAGTAGGAGGCACTGTTGCAACCCAATCAAGCCCATAGAAGACAACAAACACCGATAAGCCTAAAAACGTAGAGTCCAGAGCGTATGGGAGAAAAACAAGGGAAATTCCGCGCAATCCATAATACCAAAACAATAACCAGCGATTATTCCAGCGATCGGAAAGCCAGCCTGACAGTGTTGTTCCTAAAATATCGAAAATCCCCATAACAGCCAGCATGCTGGCTGCGGTTACTTCTGGAATTCCATGCTCCATACAAGCGGGTATGAGGTGGGTTCCAATCAGCCCATTCGTGGATAAACCACAAACAAAGAAACTTCCGGCAAGCAGCCAAAAATCTTTGGAGCGAGCTCCCATTTTCAATCCATTTAGTGCAGAAAGAAAAGGATTCGCATAGGGAGCAGATGCCGTTTCAACCGGCTCTGTTGCACCATATGGAAGCAGGCCGACATCGCTGGGCTTATCGCGCATAAACCATCCTACACATAACATTGTAAGCAATGCGGATAAGGAGGTGGCCAAGACAACCGTTTGCCAGCCATAAGAGGAGATCATTTTTGCGAATAAAGGCAAAAAAACAAGTTGTCCCGCTGCTCCGCTGGCGGAAAACACGCCAACAACCAATCCGCGTTTCTCTTTAAACCAGCGGTTTGCTATTACCGCTCCTAAAACAGAGGAAGTGAACCCGGCCCCGGTCCCCACTAAAAATCCCCATAACAATGTCATCTGCCATGTCGTTTTCATCCATACTGAGAGTCCCGTGCCTGCCACAAGCAATGACAGAGCGATGAGCATCATTCGTTTTACCCCGTACCGTTCCATAAACGCTGCCGCAAATGGCCCGCAAAGACCATATAATGCGATATTAATGGCCAAAGGAAACGTAACTTCCGCGCGGGTCCATCCAAACGATAGCTCAAAAGGAACGATGAGAACACCGGGAGTGGAACGCACGCCTGCTGAAACTAATAACGTCAAGAAAGTGACTCCAGCCACAATCCAATAAATATGATGTGATGTCAATGTTGAGGAAGAATGACCGCTGTTCATTTTCAAGCCCCCTATAAATGACGATCATATAGAAAATGATTAAAATAATATTATGAGATCAATGCAGAGATTGTAAACAAAAACATAAAGCAAATAACACAAAAAGAGGGTGTCTGAAAAGAATACGCCTTTGGGATACCCTCTTTTTGTTTTTTTTAATGGCAGTGAGCATATGGGGAATCTCTATAGCCGCTCATTTTGGGAACTTTCCTGAATTTTGGGAAAAAGAACAAGAAAAGTGAAAACGAACAGCTTGCTTTCGCTTTATTGTTTGCCAAAAACGATCATGTTATAAAGAAAAAGAAAGCGCTACCAAAATGAGATCCAGCGAAAATTTAAGAAAGGGAGTGAGTGAACATGATGCAAAAGATTCAGCGGTTTGGCGCAGCGATGTTTGTGCCAGTATTGCTTTTTCCATTTGCTGGCATAGTTGTTGGCTTGACGATCTTATTTAAAAACCCTGATATCATGGGCTCCATTGCGGATCCAGACGGAATGTGGTACAAGTTTTGGACGGTAGTAGAAGAGGGGGGATGGACGGTCTTCCGGCAAATGCCGTTATTGTTTGTTATAGGCATTCCGATCGGGCTGGCAAAAAAGGCTCATGCGAGAGCTTGTATGGAAGCGATTGTTACTTATTTAACATTCAACTATTTTATTAACGCGATATTGACTCTTTGGGGAGATAAATTTGGCGTAGATTTCAGCCAAGAAGTTGGCGGAGTCAGCGGTTTGACAATGATAGCGGGAATCAAAACGTTAGATACGAGCATTATTGGAGCGATTGTTATATCTTCTATTGTCGTAATGCTTCATAACCGGTATTTCGATACGAAACTTCCTGATTTTCTTGGCATTTTTCAAGGTTCATCATTTGTGGTGATTATTGCATTTCTTGTGATGCTTCCAGTTGCTCTAATAACAGCATATGTTTGGCCGATCGTACAACATGGCATCGCATCTTTACAAGGATTTTTAGCAAGTTCAGGAGTGTTTGGGGTTTGGTTATATACATTTTTAGAGCGCATCCTTATTCCAACAGGCTTGCATCACTTCATCTACGGCCCGTTTGTCTTTGGACCTGCGGTTGTCGAAGGGGGAATCGCGAAGTATTGGATGGAGCATTTATCAGAATACGCAACATCTGCCCATTCTTTAAAAGAAATGTTTCCAGAAGGCGGGTTTGCATTGCACGGGATGTCTAAAATCTTTGGTATTCCAGGCATTGCATTAGCGATGTATGTGACTGCAAAACCAGAAAAAAGAAAGCAAGTTTCAGGATTATTAATCTCTGCCGCTTTAACTGCTGTGATTGCCGGAATTTCAGAACCGATTGAGTTTACTTTCCTGTTTGTGGCACCTTGGTTATTTGCTGTTCATGCTGTTTTGGCAGCAACGATGGCAGCAGTAATGTATGCGTTTGGTGTTGTAGGAAATATGGGCGGGGGTCTGCTAGAAATCGCTACGGCAAACTGGATTCCATTATTTAAATATCACAGCATGACTTATCTCATCCAATGGATAATCGGTTTCGCGTTTATGATTATTTACTTCTTTGTTTTCCGATATTTGATTCTTAAATTTAATGTGGCGACGCCGGGACGCGAAGCGGATGATTCAGCAGAGACGAAATTATATACGAAAGCAGATTATAAAGCAAAAAAACAAGCTGGCCAAAATGACAGTGACAACAGCTATACGGTTCAGGCACTGCAATTTTTAGACGCGCTCGGCGGACCAGAAAATATCGTGTCGGTTACCAATTGCGCCACACGCCTTCGCGTTAGTGTCCATGATGAATCAACAGTCGCGCCGGATAGTGTGTTCAAATCTGCGGGAGCCCATGGTGTTGTTCGTAATGGCAAAGCTATTCAAGTGATCGTTGGTTTATCCGTTCCGCAAGTGCGAGAGCAGTTCGAGAAAGCTTTAGAAGAAAAAGGGGTTAAGACAGGGTCGTAACGATCATGATGAATAAGAAGTTGGGAAAATTCTTATTTAATGTGAAAAAGAACGAAACGTGTGATTAGGCCCAGAATGGCTGGAATCCATTGTTCCCATATTTTCGATTTGCTATAACAGTAGTGAAAGCGCTCACGTATGATAAAAAGGGGGAAGAACAATGAAAAAGTTTTCCATTTTGATTGCAGGCGGGGGAAGCACATTTACTCCGGGAATTGTGTTGATGTTATTGGATAATTTAGACAAATTTCCGCTTCGCAAGTTAAAGTTGTACGATATTGATAAAGAACGGCAAGATACCATCGCCGGGGCATGTGAAGTGATTTTAAGAGAAAAAGCTCCAGAAATTGAGTTTCTCGCTACTACTGATCCGGAAGAAGCGTTTACCGATGTTGACTTTGTCATGGCCCACATTCGGGTGGGAAAATACGCGATGCGTGAATTGGATGAAAAAATTCCGTTGAAATATGGCGTGGTAGGCCAAGAAACGTGCGGGCCAGGCGGAATTGCATATGGAATGCGTTCCATCGGAGGAGTATTGGAATTAATTGATTATATGGAAAAATACTCCCCTGATGCATGGATGCTCAATTATTCCAATCCAGCGGCAATTGTGGCTGAAGCGACGCGCCGTCTCCGTCCTCATTCGAAAATACTTAACATTTGTGATATGCCTGTTGCGATTGAAGAACGGATGGCGCGGATTTTAGGGCTGAAATCCCGCAAAGAAATGACGGTGAGATATTATGGATTGAACCATTTTGGATGGTGGACAGATATCCGCGACAAAGAAGGAAATGATTTAATGCCTAAATTAAAAGAGCATGTTGCAAAGTACGGGTATGTTGTCAATGATGGCGGAGACAACCAGCATGTGGATGCTAGCTGGCAAGATACATTCTTAAAAGCGAGAGATGTGTATGCGTTAGATCCAGATACATTGCCGAACACATATTTAAAATACTATTTCTTCCCGGATGAAGTAGTAGCACATTCTAACCCGGATTATACAAGAGCCAATGAAGTAATGGATGGACGTGAAAAATTTGTATTTACGGAATGTAAAAAAATCATTGAAAATCAATCCACAGAAGGAAGCGCGCTTCATATTGACGAACATGCTTCATACATTGTTGATTTAGCGCGCGCCATTGCCTATAACACCCATGAAAGAATGCTGCTGATTGTAGAAAATAAAGGAGCTATTTCTAATTTTGACCCGACCGCCATGGTGGAAATTCCATGCATTGTCGGCAGCAACGGCCCTGAACCGCTGTCGATCGGGGAAATCCCGCAATTCCAAAAAGGGTTAATGGAACAACAAGTATCTGTGGAAAAGCTAGTGGTAGAAGCATGGATCACAAAATCTTACCAAAAATTATGGCAAGCTATAACGCTATCTAAAACAGTGCCAAGCGCGAAAGTGGCAAAACAAATATTAGACGATTTAATCGAGGCAAACAAAGGATATTGGCCAGAATTGCATTAAATTAAGGATACGAAACAAAAAGTACAACATTCGTACTTTTTGTTTCGTTCTCCTCCTTCCTTCGTTTAAAAAGAAATCGTTATTTAGTAAACTTTTTAAAGGAAGGAGGGCTAAAAATGAAAATCGAGGAATTGATTAATAAACATTATAATCAACTTAATGAGACTGATTTCCATATTCTTAAGTATATTTTAAACAATAAAAGCGAATGCCACAAATTAGGAATCAACAGTTTAGCAGAAAAATGCAATGTTTCGCGTTCATCCATTTTAAGGTTAGCCCAAAAACTTGGGTTTAGTGGATATAGTGAGTTTCGTGTGTTTCTGAAATGGCAAGAACAAGAAGGCAACAATAGTGATAAAAGCCAAGCCGGAATTTTAAGCAACGATATTCTCGAAACATTAAAATATATCAAGACAAAAGATTTCTCCGAAATGTGCAAATTAATCCATCGCGCGCAAAGAATATTTATTTATGGAACCGGTACTGCGCAATTAGATTGTGCCTTTGAATTGCAACGAATGTTTCTGGCTGTGCAAAAATATTTGTATGTCATTCAGGCACAAACGGAACTGGAAATGGTCATTAAAGACATGACGCCAGATGATTTAGTCATTATTATTTCTTTTTCCGGAGATACTCCGGCGATTTTTCCGGCAGTACAGTCATTGGTCGCGAAAGGAATCCCATTTATTTCAGTAACAAACTTAAAAAACAACCGCTTGGCAAGAATGACTCCTTATAACCTATATGCGAACAGCTCCAGCAACGAATTAAGCGACGGCACTAAACTTAACACATTTGCTTCTTTTTTTATTATAAGTGAGATGCTTTTTAGTCATTATGTCGATTATCTCAAGCAACTACAAAATGATGCAAAAAATGGTGAACAATTATGAGAGGATCGAAAAATTTTTTGTTTTGGAACTCTCAGGCCATAACGGTGAAAAGCAATGTTTTGTTTAAAGTGGCCATTTACTTTTTTTATGCAGTGCCATTGGTTTTTGTCTCTTACCTCTACTTAATGGCGCTTCATGCCCAGCAAACATTTTTCACGCCGGTGATTCGCGAGCCAATCATCACCATTATGTTTGTGATAGCGATGCTGAATCCTTTTTTTGCGGTATTAACAAAAGCAGCGGTAAATGATTTAGAAAGCAAAAAACATGTGAAGTTATCCTATATGACATTATGGATGGTAGCTGTGTCTCAATTGCTTATTGGCAATCTCTTTGCAAGTGCCATTCTCTTATTTGGTTTGCATCAACAAAGAAAAGAGCAACCAATGTTAGTAAAAGCAAAAAAGATAGAGCTCAAATATAAAGGGGCATATGTGAGGCTTTTCGGAAGTACATTAGTATTTTTTCTCTCTATTGTTTGTTTATTTTTGCTCATCAAAATACATTTGAACAACGAATAGAAAGTGGGTTGAGAGATGTTGAAAAAATTATTTAGCAAAAAAATAGAAACGAGAGCAGTGGAAATATACTCCCCGCTTGATGGGGAAGCAATACCGTTAGAAGAAGTTCCTGACCCTGTATTTGCTCAAAAAATGATGGGAGACGGTTTAGCAATTATTCCGAAGAACGGAAAAGTAGTTTCCCCTATTAACGGAAAGGTTGTGCAAATTTTTCCTACGAAGCATGCAGTCGGCCTTGTTTCAGAAGAAGGATTAGAAATACTTATCCATATTGGGTTAGAAACTGTAGAGTTAAATGGAGAAGGGTTTGAAGTTGAAGTAAATGCCGGGGAAACAGTGAAAGTGGGGGATCCTTTAATAAATGTTGATCTTGATTATTTAGAGCAAAAACATAAAGAAATCGTCACCCCAATTATTATTACCAATATGTTGGATAAAGTGGGAGATTTAGAGTATGTCAAAAAGAATAATATCGTGACAAGAGGAGATATCATCATGAAATGCAGGGTAAAAGCGATTTGAATTGTTCCTCTTTATCCTGTATCGCCGAGTTATGTTGCGGAAACGACGAAGTGGCTGATCCCAATGGAGGGGATCAGCCACCGATCTATATAAAAGGGGGATTAAGCATTTTTGGCTTGCGCTTCTTTCCATTTGGCCAGTTCGGTTTCGACTTCTTCGTCGATGGTTGAAGGAAACGCATGTGCGGACTCAAGAAAGCGGCGGCTTGCGTTTGCTTCAGCTTCTAAGGCGAAGACGCGTTCTTCCATGCGCGCGAAACCGCGAAGCGCCTGTTCAGGATGAAAAGAGGCGAGTGTTGTGTTGATGTCTTTTATTGTTTTGGCCGCGTTCGCGCGCGCATGGAGCTCCCATTGTTTGGCGGAAAGCTCTTCATATTTTTCGTAAAGTTTGTTTAACTGCTCGGACATATAGGTTGTTTTTTCTTGAAGCGTTTCATATTGTTGCTGGTAAGCGGAAAGTTTTTTCTCATACATCAGCTTTTCCCGCAGCGCGAGTTTTGCGATGGCTTCTTCGTTCCGTTCCAACGCTAGTTTCGCTTGGCGTGTCCGTTTTTCGATCATTGTTTTTACATGCGCAATCAGCGATGCATAACGCTGTTCCAGCGCCATTTGCTGGGCGATGGATCGCTGCGCCGTTTCGATTTGCTCCTGCAATTCGCGTAAATATTGTTTCGTTAAGGCAACAGGATCTTCCCATTGATCGACAAGTTCATGCAAATCAGCCAGTATGATCGTTTTTACGCGGCGGAATAACCCCATCATTGCTCCTCCTTCTTTATCGTTTTTTCCCATTCGTCTAAAAAGTTCCGGTCATGCATGACTGGTGTTGGCCATGCTGCCATCGGTCCGGCCTTTCGTTCTTGTTTCTTGTAAAGCGAATAGATGGCAATGACAGCGAGCGGAATGAGCAGCCATTTTGGCAGTAAAGAGATCACGCCCCATACGATGATGGCAAGCCCCAGCCACTTAGACGGCCCACTCGTTTTCCATAACAGCCAGCCGATGAGCAAAAGGCCTAATTGGAAAAGAAGAGAAAACATCTCGATAGTGATCCAGCCGCCTGATTCCCAAAACCCGAATCCGGGGCCATGATGGAATGCAAAATGGTGATGCGGCGCAAACGGCCCGTAATGGCGGGGCATGTATGCCAGCGGCATATGGTATCCCCACGCAAAACGAACGATGCGCACCGCTCCATATATGGCGATGGCGGCAAGAATAAAGATGGCGATCGTCCGCTTTTTCATACACATTTCCACCCCCTTTCATTGTTGGCAGCAACATCGTGTTTTTGCATTTCCTTGTACAGTTTGCATTGTAAAAAAGAAAAGAGAAAATTAGGTGAAAATGAAAGATTGCATTTTCCGCTTTGCCAAGTAAACAGGAACTGCCGGAAAGCTGCTGCTGTCTTTTCCGGCAACTTCCAAGATTCATAAAAAAATGCTTTCCGTCCATGGAAAGCATTTTAGCAAGGGATTTTCACAATAAATTCCGAACCTTTGCCGACTTCGCTTTGTACATGAATCGTTCCGCCATGAGCATCGACAATCCATTTGGCGATGGACAAACCGAGTCCGTGGCCGCCTTGCTGGCGCGAACGCGCTTTGTCAACGCGGTAGAAACGGTCGAAAATGCGGTCAAGCGATTCAGGGGGAATGCCGATTCCGGTGTCTTTGACGGAAATCGTAAGAATGCGCTGCTGTTTGAATGGCGCGATGCCAATGCTTAATGTTACTTCTCCGCCGTCTGGAGTGTACTTGATCGCATTGTCCAGCAAGATGTACAACAGCTGTGTCAGCTTGTCGGCGTCGGCGGCAATGATGACCGATTCAGGAGAATGGAAGTGCATGCGGATATTTTTTTTCGACGCTAATTCTTCCAATAAACGCAGCGTTCGTTCCGCATGCGGGCGAAAGTCAAACGTTTCTTTGACTAGCTGCAGAGAGGCGTGCGCGGAATCAGCGCGGGCGAGCGTCAATAAATCGTTCATTAGTTTTGTCATTCGTTTTATTTCTTCCCTCAGCCGATCGAGCAGTTTTTGCGTTAATTCGTTTTTCGTTAGTTCTTCTTCCATTTCCAGCGCCTCAACGGAAGATAAAATGACGCTTAATGGTGTACGCAGCTCATGGGAGGCATCGGCGACAAATTGCCGCTGGCGATGATAGGCCTCTTGAATCGGGACGAGCGCCCGTTTCGACATAAAGTAGCTTAACAACACAGCGATGCCGATGAAGAAGACAGCAAGACAAGCCAAAACAATGAGCAGCCGCTGAAACACGTTGGAAAACGAAGTCACATCCATGCCGATATACAGCACGCCGACTAAATGGCCGCGAATGGCGATCGGGCGGGCGGCGGTCAACAGTTTTAGCTCATGGGAATGAAAACGGGCAAATGGATGTATATTGGCAGGAAATTTTACTTTTATGTAGGTTAGTTCGTTTTCGTTAAGCGCGGAATTCTGCAGCGCTTCTAATAAAAACGGCCGCATGCCTTTGTTCACTTCGTCGCCCATGAGCAGCTCGCCGTTAGTGCCGACGACATAAAAAAAGAATTGGTCTTCGCTTAAAAACACGACATTTTCCTCATCCATAAAAGCGAAATCGCTTTGTTTGAGCAAAAATTGCTCAATCGCTTTTTGTTCCTGATTGGCGAGGCTTGTAATTCGCCGCTCTTGGTCATTCGTGACAATCATATAAAAAAGGAAGCAAACGATTGCGATGAATAGCGTCAAAAACACCATTAAGATGCCGCTATATAACGCCGTCAAGCGCCATTGCGTCCGGTGAAACATATCGGTGTTTTTTATCTTTGATAAGAAAGCGTTCCATTTACTTGTCAATTTTATATCCCACCCCACGCACCGTTTGAATGACGTCGCCTGTTAGTTTTTTCCGCAGCAATTTAATCGTCGCATCAATCGTTTTCAGCGAAACATCTGCATCCAATCCCCAGATGCGGTCAAGGATGGTTTCGCGCGGCACGGCGTGCCCCCTGTTTTGCAAGAGAAGGTCCAACACTTGAAATTCACGCGGAGTTAGCAAAATTTCTTTATCGCCATGGTAGAGGGTATGGCTTGTTCGGTTCAGGACAAAATCATGAAAGCGCACCACCTCTTCTTGAAGCGGAACGAACGTGCGCCGCGCGAGTGCCTTAAGGCGGGCCATTAATTCATCGATTTCAAACGGTTTGACGAGATAATCGTCTGCCCCGGCTTCTAAGCCTTCGACTCGGTCTTCGACGGCATCTTTTGCCGTTAACATGAGAATGGCGCCGGTATAGCCGTTTTTCCGCAGCCGTTTGCAAATTTCCACCCCATCCCCGTTTGGCAGCATCCAGTCGAGAATCAGCACATCATAAAACGAGGCGAGTGCGTAATCGTACGCATCTTCCCCTTCCTGCACCCAATCAATTTGATCGACGCCTTTTTTCTTTAACATATGCACGATTAATTCTCCTAAATAGAGGTCATCTTCGGCAAGAAGAATCTTCATTTCGCTTCCTTCCTTTCTATGCTCCTCTTCCTTTTATAAACATCATAACAAATGGCCATGAAAAATAAATGAAAATGTGAAAAAGCAGATCATGCCGTAATATTGCGTAAAGTTCCGCTGCGGATGTGAGACGCCGGAAGGCAATACACTATTTGCGGGACGCAATTGCTGATTTTTTCACCGGATTTTCACCTTTGCTGTTTACACTATTTCTTGACAAAACAAAAGGAGGAACGGATGGCAAAATGAATAAGGCAAGCGCATTTATGCTTGATCATAGTCAGTAACAGGCTTTTACCGGCGCGCTGGTTGATTGGTTAGCAAAAAAGAGGTGAACATCGCTCATGAATTCCACCAGATGAAGATTCCGCGCTACCGAGCAGTGATTTTCTTCGGAAAGCGCGGGAATGGCAGAAAAGGGGTGGGATGCCGGAGAGCCGCTTGCGCCATTCGCTGGCATCTTTCATGGATGAACGGGCCGGATTGGCAATGGAATGTTTCAAGGGCGTGGATATTACGGCATTCGCGATAATAGGATTTATTTGTCCATTCATCTGCTTATGGGGCAAAAAGAAAACGGTATGTGCATGACGCTCATAGAGTAAAAAACGGAGAAAGGAGGAAATAAGAAATGGATGATATGAATATGACACGATATGAACAACCAATGCCATCGTACCAGCCTCCGAAGAAAAGACGGTTCTTTTCTTGGCTCGCCGCTTCGATTATCGGTGCCGTGATCGGAAGCGGACTCACGTTATACGCGGCGCCAATGTTGGACATTCCTGCATCTTCCTCATCAACAAAAGAAGCAAAAGAAACGAGTGTTTCGACGGAAACGCTTCCGCTCCAGCCGACGAAAAGCGTGACGAATAATATGGTGGCGGCGATTGAAAATGTGACCGACGCGGTTGTCGGGGTGGTAAACATCCAAAGACAAGCGGACTTTTTCTCCGATAGTGTGCAAGATCAAGAAGCAGGGACCGGTTCGGGAGTCATTTTCAAAAAAGATGGAGATATCGCGTACATTGTGACGAACAACCATGTCATTGAAGGGGCAAATAAAGTAGAAGTGTCGCTTGCCGATGGCGAAAAAGTGAAAGCGGAAATTGTTGGTGCCGATCCATTAACCGATTTGGCGGTGTTGAAAATTCATAGCAGCCATGTCAAAAAAGTCGCTGTTTTTGGCGATTCTTCGAAGCTGCGCATCGGGGAACAAGTCGCGGCGATCGGCAATCCGCTTGGTTTAGATTTATCACGGACAGTAACGGAAGGAATCGTGAGCGGGAAACGCACGATGCCTATTTCGACCTCCGAGGGGGAATGGGAGCTTAACGTCATTCAAACAGATGCCGCGATTAACCCGGGAAACAGTGGCGGCGCGCTAATTAACAGCGCCGGGCAAGTGGTGGGAATTAATAGCTTAAAAATTTCCCAAGACGGAGTGGAAGGATTAGGATTTGCGATTCCGAGCGAAGATGTAAAACCGATCGTTGAACAGCTGATGCAATACGGAAAAATCAAACGCCCGTATCTCGGCGTGCAGTTAGTCGATGTGGCCGATCTTTCCGGTTCGGTGCGCAAAGAACAGCTGCAATTGCCGGGCGATGTGACGGCGGGGGCGGCTGTCACGGCGGTAGAACCGTTCTCGCCGGCGGCGGATGCAGGCATTCGGACAAAGGATGTCATTGTGGCGGTCAATGGAGAAAAAGTGGACAGCGTTGCTGCGCTGCGGAAATATTTATATACAAATACGAAAATCGGGGAGCGTGTGCAAATCGAGCTTTGGCGGGACGGAAGCAAGAAAACTGTGTCGCTGCGGCTGAGTGAACGGAGCCAATGAAATAACCATCCCTTCTGAACGAACTGTTCAGAAGGGATATTTTTTATTGAAAAAGGAATATGATCTAATGTGCAAAATATAATATGAAAGCATTTTATTGAATCTGGCACCATCTTAGTGAGCAGGAGCGGGGGTGATTTCTCTTCTCATTCGCCAATTTTGCGCTCATTTATTTAAAAACGTGAGGGATGGAAGATGGAACAGCAAAGCGATGAGGAATTTTGAGCATTTTATCTATAGCGACATAGCAACTATGACATAAGATGTTGGTATTATTTTCATATTTTTGTTTATCATCGCAGTGGTGGTGATGCAGGATAAAGAATGGAACATTTGTGGCTGCTTTCCGTGCTCCATGTATCGGCCGCTTGCAATGCCGTGTGGTTTCGGCATGTTTTTGAAAGGAGTAAGGGGCATCCGTTTAAGTTTATAAACGGCAGATGCGCATTTTTCGCTTTCCTTCGATAAGCGGCAGCGAAATAAACATAAAGAGGTGTCTTTATTTTGGAAAAAAGAAGGAAATATGCAAGGGAATGTCGAAAAAATATGAAACAGAATGAAACGGAAACACATGTTGTTCGTATAATTAAATAGACGATGATGGAAAGAAGGTGCAAGGTTGTTTGGATATCCATTGGAAACGGTGTATCTGGCCGTGCTTGTTGTAAGCGGGGGATTAACGTTATTATATATTTTTTTTAGCGATATCATCGATGGCATATTTGATATGCCGGATCATCCGTGGTTAAGCCCACAGCTGATTTTATCATTTTTCACCGTCGGAAGTGCGTCCGGTTATTTGTTTGAGCGGTATACAGGGTTATCGAGCGCGCTTATCGGGTTGGTCAGCGCGGGGATCGCAATCATTGCCGTTTTGCTTTTGCACTTTTTCGTGTTTGTTCCGCTGCGTTCGGCGGAAACGTCGCTGAACTATTCGGAGGCAGACTTAGAAGGATCTCTCGCGAAAGTGATCGTAACTGTGCCGGCCGATGGATTCGGCGAGATTTTGCTGCAGCGGAAAAGCGGTGCGGTTTCAAAACCGGCCAAAAGCATCAGCAACGAAGAAATTGCTTCAGGAACGGAAGTCATTATCGTGAAAATGGAAAACGGCATCGCCGTTGTGGCGAAGCACGATCCATATAATATTTCATTATTGCATAAAGGGGGATATGTATGATGACGCCAATTTTAGTTGTCATCGGTGTGGTTGTGCTGCTTCTTATCGGACTAATCGCTATTTTTGTTACCCGTTACCGCACCGTTGGGCCGGACGAAGCGCTGATTGTGACAGGCAGTTATTTGGGCAGCAAAAACGTGCATGTTGATGAATCTGGAAATAAAATTAAAATCGTCCGCGGCGGCGGAACGTTTGTGCTGCCGATTTTCCAACAAGCGGAGCCGCTCAGCCTTCTTTCGATTAAACTGGATGTGCAGACACCGGAAGTTTACACGGAACAAGGCGTTCCCGTCATGGCAGACGGGGTGGCGATCATTAAAGTAGGCAGCTCCATTGGCGAAATCGCTACAGCAGCGGAGCAATTTTTAGGAAAAACCCGCCAGGACATGGAAAATGAAGCGAAAGAAGTATTAGAAGGGCATCTTCGCTCCATTCTCGGTTCGATGACAGTCGAAGAAATTTATAAAAACCGCGATAAGTTTTCACAAGAAGTGCAGCGTGTCGCTTCGCAAGATTTAGCGAAAATGGGGCTTGTCATCGTGTCGTTTACCATTAAGGATGTGCGCGATAAAAACGGTTATTTGGATGCGTTAGGAAAACCGCGCATCGCCCAAGTGAAACGTGATGCTGACATCGCGACAGCAGAAGCGGAAAAAGAAACGCGCATTAAGCGCGCGGAAGCGGATAAAGAAGCGCGCAAAGCAGAGCTTGAGCGCTTGACGGAAATCGCGGAAGCGGAAAAAATCAATCAATTGAAGCTTGCCGAATTCCGCCGTGAACAAGATATAGCGAAAGCGCGCGCCGATCAGGCGTACCATTTGGAAGAAGCGAAAGCGAAACAAGAAGTGACCGAACAACAAATGCAAATTAAAATTATCGAGCGGCAAAAGTTAATCGAGCTCGAAGAAAAAGAAATTTTGCGGCGTGAGCGCCAATACGATTCCGAAGTAAAGAAAAAAGCAGACGCCGAACGCTACGCGATCGAGCAGGCGGCTGCGGCAGAAAAAGCCAAATTAATGGCAGAAGCGGATGCGCAAAAATATCGTGTCGAAGCGATGGCGAAAGCGGAAGCAGAACGGATACGGCTTGACGGGATCGCCAAAGCGGAAGCGGAAAAGGCAAAAGGGGAAGCCGAAGCGGAAATTATCCGCTTAAAAGGATTGGCTGAAGCAGAAGCAAAACAAAAAATTGCCGAAGCGTTCGAACAGTATGGCCAAGCTGCGATTCTCGACATGATTATCAAAATGATTCCTGAATACGCCAAACAAGTGGCAAGCCCGCTTGCCAATATTGATAAAATTACGATTGTCGATACCGGTTCCAACGGCGCCAATGGCGGTGCCAACCGTGTTACTGGGTATGCAACCAATTTGATGGCAAGCTTGCAAGAGACGCTGAAAGCTTCTGCGGGCATTGATGTGAAAGAATTACTTGAGAACTTTTCAGGAAAAGGAAATGCAAAAGCTCAGGAAGAAGCGTTGGAAAAAAACAAAAGCAAGTAAACGTGAAAGCGATACAGTGAAAAAAGGCGTCAACAACGCCTTTTTTCATGCCAGCGTTCCAATCCCCTTAATGGGCTGTTTCCATTTTTATGATAGAAAGAAACGGAAGTAAATGGGAGACAAAGAGTAGAAAAAAGAAGTGGTTTATCATTGGCAGGACGAAAACATTGCAATGATCGGTTCATTTCGCTATCATGTTAAATAGTGGAAAAGTTATCGTGGTTGAATCATAATAAATGGGATGATGGAATATGAAAAGAGCGAGAATTATTTATAATCCGACATCGGGTCGGGAAATCTTCAAGAGGCATTTGCCAGATGTGTTAGAGCGATTAGAAAAAGCGGGCTATGAAACATCCTGTCATGCGACGACAGGTGCAGGAGATGCGACAGAAGCGGCGCGCAAAGCGGTGGAGCGCGAGTTTGATTTGGTCGTCGCCGCTGGCGGGGATGGAACAATAAATGAAGTCGTCAACGGTATTGCTGATCAAGACTATCGTCCAAAGCTGGCGATTATCCCTGTCGGCACAACGAATGACTTTGCCCGCGCCATCGGCGTGCCGCGTTCCATTGAAGGAGCCTGTGACGTGATTACAAGAGGGGAAGCCGTTCCGATTGATATCGGCTCCGTAACCAATGAAGGAAAAACGCGCTATTTTATTAACATTGCGGGCGGCGGCCGCTTAACAGAACTTACATATGAAGTGCCAAGCAAGTTGAAAACAGTGCTTGGCCAGCTTGCTTATTACTTAAAAGGAATGGAGATGCTGCCATCGATTAAAGCGACAGAGGCGCGTATCGAATATGATGGAAAATTGTTTGAAGGCGAGATTATGCTCTTTTTAGTATCGCTCACCAACTCTGTCGGCGGCTTTGAAAAATTGGCGCCGGATTCTTCGCTGAACGATGGCATGTTTGATTTAATTATTTTAAAGAAAACGAATTTGGCCGAGTTTATCCGGCTGGTGACGCTTGCGGCGCGCGGGGAACATATTAATGACCCGCACCTTATTTACACGAAAGCCAACCGCATTAAAGTGACTTCCCCGAACAACATGCAGTTAAATTTAGACGGGGAATTTGGCGGCATGCTACCAGGAGAATTTGTGAATTTGTACCAACATTTAGAAGTATTCGTTCCAAAAGAAAAAGCAGAACAAATAAGAGCGGGTGAATAACCTGCTCTCTTTTTGTGTTGTCCGGAATTGTGTGCTACAATCGTGAAGGCACCAGTCGATAATTTGGGAAGAAGTTTTCTGCAGATTTTTGGCTAAAAAGCGGAAATTTTTTATATAGCTCGCTAGTTTTTTGAAAGGTGAAGAACAATGGCGAATATCGAAGCACCAGTAGCGAAAAATGAATATTATGACGCAACATTTGAAGATTTGACACATGACGGGTTAGGTGTCGCAAAAATCGATGGATTCCCGATTTTTGTCAAAAACGGCTTGCCGGGTGAGAGGGCGAAAATCAAAGTAATCAAAGTGAAGAAAGGATATGGCTACGGACGCCTCATCGAGCTGTATGAGCAAAGCCCGGACCGCGCCGAGCCGCCATGTCCGATTTACAAGCAATGCGGCGGCTGCCAGCTGCAGCACTTAAGCTACGATGGGCAGCTTCGCGCGAAACAAAAACAGGTGAAAGAAGTGATGGCGCGCATCGGCAAATTGGAAAATGTCATCGTGCATCCGGTCATCGGCATGAAAAATCCGTGGCGCTACCGCAACAAAGCGCAAGTGCCTGTCGGCGAGCGCGAAGGCAGGCTTGTCGCCGGCTTTTACCAAGAGCGCAGCCACGAAATTATCGATATGGACACATGCTTGATCCAGCAAGAAATGAATGATGCCGTTGTGCGGACGGTGAAAAAGATTTGCGAAAAATACCGCATTCCTGTTTATAACGAAGCAACGCATAAGGGAGTGCTCCGCCATATTATGGCGCGTTACGGGGCGGCGACGCAGGAAGTGATGGTTGTCCTCATTACCCGCACGGCAGAGTTGCCGCACAAAAAGAAAATTGTGCAGGAAATCATTGAATCAGTGCCAAATGTGAAGTCGATTATTCAAAACATCAATCCGAAAAAGACGAACGTCATTATGGGTGACGAGACGAAAGTGTTGTGGGGAGCCGAGTACATTTATGATTACATCGGTGATATTCAATTCGCGATCTCGGCACGTTCTTTTTATCAAGTCAATCCCGCACAGACGAAAGTGCTGTATGAAAAAGCGTTGGAATACGCGCAATTAACGGGGGAAGAAACGGTTATTGACGCCTACTGCGGCATCGGCACAATTTCCTTGTTTTTAGCGAAAAAAGCGAAAAAAGTGTTCGGCGTTGAAGTCGTGCCGGAAGCTATTGAAGATGCCAAGCGCAATGCGGCATTAAATCGCATCACTAACGTCGAATTTGCCGTCGGCGAGGCGGAGGCGGTCATTCCAAAATGGTACAAGCAAGGCATCCGCGCTGATTGTATCGTCGTCGATCCGCCGCGCAAAGGCTGTGATGAAACGCTTTTGCAAACGATCATCGCCATGAAGCCAAAGCGCGTGGTGTACGTTTCCTGCAACCCGGCGACATTGGCAAGAGATTTGCGAATCCTCGAAGACGGTGGGTACCAAACATTAGAAGTGCAGCCGGTGGATATGTTTCCGCATACTGCGCATGTGGAGTGCTGCGCGTTGCTCGTAAAAAAACTATAGTTCTGAAATAAACATTTGCGATTGAAAATAAAGTTTTGCGAAAAGCAGAAAGACAGGGGAGAAGGGAAAATCCTTCTCCTTCAAGCTTTAACCCCTTTTTTTAGCAAGACTTTATTTTATGTTTTTTCAAGTCTAAAAGACTAAGTTGATAGAGCTAAAGAGAGTTTGTAAGTGTCTTTTATTTTTACAAACCCTCTTCAGAGATTTTACTCTTGATATAAAGTTTTGATAAGGTTCATTCGAGAAATCCATATGGAAGGTATAAATGCTGCAGCAAGCCCTATCAAAGGGCTTATGATCAATTCGATTAAAACTATTTGCCATGGGAATAGATATTCTTTTGCCTCCAAACCTGCTAATACATGGTAACCAAACACCAGACCTGATATAATTCCAATTAGCCCTCCGGCTAATGAAATGATTACTCCTTCTAACAGGGCTAATCTCACTACTTGGTTTGGCCGGCTTCCTAGCGCTCTAAGAACCGCAAACTCTCTACTTCTTTCTCTTAGGCTGCTAGCCATGTTATTCATCAATCCTATAATACCGAGGAAAATAGTTAAAATTACAGTTGCAAGTAAAATAAATAACCTCTGTTGTACTTGCCGGTGTAACGTTAAAAGTTCCTTTTGACGGTCATAAAGTATAACATTTGAAAAATCCGGGTGATTTAACAAGTTGTCGATCTTTTTTTGAATGACACTGCTTAAGGATGGATTCGAAATATTATATTGAATTTGTTCAATCGTGTTGATTTTGAAATATTTTCCAAGATTTTCTTGGTCAGTATAAGCTGTATATTCATCAGAAGGCAAAACAGGCATTTTGTCAATGATGCCGACAATTTTGAATCGGTGTCCAGCATTTTTTCCCTTCATCACTTCGTCATAACGTCCTATTTGAATATAATCACCTAATTGAAACCCAAGTTTTTTTAAATCTTTTGTAATGATCACTCCATCATTCCGCAAAGCTCTTTGATCAATCGTTCCTTCTAGCACCTTTATGGAATGAAATTTTGTTACTTCATTGATATTTATTGCTCTAAGGCTAATATGAACTTGTTTCTTACCATTTATATTGAATAGTTGACCATTCCAGTTTTTAATATGGTTTTGGTCAAGATTAAGTGTTAATCCAAATAGAGCGGTAGGAATGGATATGGAACTTATACCTTCTATTTGTTTCATTTGTTCTTCTAAATTTTTAGAAAATCCTGGCTCAAGCGATGAATCAGTAGCTTGTAATTTATAGTCCATTGGATACCTAGTTTTTATATCTTTTTCAGCTTGAATCGCTATGGAAGAAAAAAGTAAGTAACCAGTAAGACCAATGACAAATGCTAGCATCAGTATGCCTGCTATTTGTATATTTTTTCTCATCTGGCGTAAGGCATTTCGTCCTGCCAATAATGCTTCTGATCCGAAGAAAGGCTTGGATATAAACGAGATGAGCTTAACAGTCAAATAAAGAATGACTGGAATCCCCATAAACATGGAGAGTAGGAAACCTAAGCCAGTTAAAAGATAAATCCATTCAGGTCCCTTCGTATATAAATAGTTAAATATGGATACTGCGATTGAAGCAATTAATAAAATTGGTGATAACCATCGTACTAAAAAACTATATTTATCTAGGGATGGTTCATTTTGTTTGTAAGCAACTATAGGGGGTAATTTACTAGCAAGATATCCAGGTATAATCCCTGCAAGTACGGTAATCACTATTCCGCTCACTGCACATAGGGATAATGACTTCCAAGGGATGACAATCCCTACAAGAGAAAACCCCATTAATTGTTCTACGACACGTTGGGATAAGAAAGAAAGCACAATTCCTAATAAAATACCAACTGTAGAGCCGATCAATCCAATGACCATTGATTCAAAAATAACCATAAGTGTCAATTGATAGCGTTTTATACCAATAAGTCTTAAAGTGGCTAGTTCACGTTTTCTTTCCAGTATGGCCATTTGTAGCGTACTAACGACGATAAGAAAACTTCCTGCCAATGCTGAAATCAAAATGGTATGAACAAATGGCTTTAAGCCCCCTATGTTTTCCCTTTCTTTTTCCATCTCTGTCCTGTTATCAATAAAAATATCAGGATATTTGGATTTGATCATTTGATTAATTTTTTCCTTTGATGGGCCGTCTTCTAATTTTAACATCAAAACCGTTGCTTTTCCTTTATTTGATGTAACCTTACTTAACCAATCGTAATCAAAAACTGCAATGTTCTCTAATTTTTCATTTTGTTTTAATGTTCCAGATATAACGACTTTTTGTTTATTGCCAGGAGGAAAAGGCAGCTCAATTTCAGACCCGATTTCTAAATGATTTGATTTCAAATATCGGATAGGTAAGATAACCTCGTTTCCTTTCGGGAATGTTCCTTTGTCTATATTTAAAAAAGGATGTTCTTTTGCTAATGGATCATTTTTAAAGCCGACATACATAGGCAGAGCTGCTATTTCTGGAATTTTCATTTTTTCACCGATATAGGGGTAAAGCAGAGGGGTGCTATTTTTAACACCTGGAATTTGATTAATAAACGTTATATCGTCTTCTGTAAGATGGTGCTTATCGGTTTGATATCCCACCAGCATATCGTAATTTCCATACTTTTCTCTTAAAGTATACTCATTAGAACGTTCAACCGTAAGTATAAGAATTTGGGATATCACCAGAAGCATCACACCTAAAGCGACACCTAATATGGAGAAAAAAGCTCTACTTTTTTTGGATACAAAAAATTTCCAAGCTAATTTCATGATATTCATACTAACTCCCTCTCAATTCTGCGGGTAATTTCAACGACTCTTTGGCTCACGGATTGGTTAGAGTTTTTGAAATTAAGCTCATCAATCAACTTTCCATCTTCCATAAATATGATGCGGTGGGCATAGGAGGCGACTTTCGCATCATGTGTTACCATTACGATCGTATGGTTCATTTCATCGCAAAAATGACGCAAGATATCTAGAATTTCCTTGCTTGTTCTTGAATCCAAGCTTCCGGTTGGCTCATCGGCTAATATCATTTTTGGTTCGGTGATTAACGCTCTGGCAATAGCCACTCTTTGTTGCTGGCCTCCGGACATATCCGAAGGCCGTGAGGATGCTAAACGTCCAATTCCTAACAAGTTCAATAAATCAACTGCCTTTTTTCTTGCCTGATCGTCGTATTTCCCCAATATAAATAGGGGTAATGAGACATTTTCCTCTGCAGTTAATACCGGGATAAGGTTAAAAAACTGAAATATAAATCCTATCTTTTCTCCTCGTAATTTTGTCAGTTCAGCTTCGCTTGCTGAAGTTAAAGAGATGCCATCCAGAAAAACTTCTCCAGAGGTTGGGCGATCTAAACCGGAGAGCATATTGAGCAAGGTTGACTTGCCTGAACCGCTAGTACCCATAACAGCCAAAAATTCTCCTTTATTAACCTTTAAATTCACATCTCTTAGTGCGTAAAATTTGTTATTCCCTTCACCATATATCTTATTTAGAGATTTAGCTTCCAATATTGCAGACATAATTCCAACTTCTCCTCCCTTCAAAATCAGTACCAATAATTAGTTTAGGAAGTAAAAATCAATTTAGAGTCAAAGACATATCAACAAAGGATCAATAATTTATTAATATTTATTGATAACTTTAAATTTTTTCAGTTCTTTTTGGTATAATATTGGAAAAATTTATTATGAAGGAGGGGAAGGATCGAGTGGAAACAGTCTTACTTGTAGATGATGAAGAAGAAATTATGGAGTTGATGAAAGATTTTTTAGAAGCAGAAGGTTATAACGTACTTACAGCCTCGAATGGTTTGGAAGCTTTATCTATTCTAAAGAAACAAGTTGTTCATTGTGTGCTTTTAGATATTATGATGCCAAACCAGTCTGGATTTACAACGTGTAAACAAATTAGGGAAATCAGTGATGTTCCTATTCTTTTTTTAACAGCTGTCCAAGATGATACAGATAAAATTCGCGGATTAAACATAGGAGCTGACGATTATATTGTAAAATCAGCTACTCCAGGAGAAATCGTTGCACGAATAAAAGCTGTTTTACGCCGCTCTCGTTCGAGAGAAAATAATAATACTCTCAATTATGGGAATTTAAAAATTAATATATATACGAGAGAAGTGTTTGTAAATGGCAGGAGAGTAAACCTAACTCCAAAGGAGTTTGAGCTGCTTCAGTTTTTAGCAGAACATCCTAGACAGGTATTTAGTCATGACCAGTTATATCAAAAAGTGTGGGGGAATGAGTTAATAGATGAACATACAATTAGAGTTTTTATAGCAAGACTTAGAGAAAAAATTGAGGAAAATCCCTCAAAACCTCAGTGGATTCATACTGTTTGGGGAGTGGGATATAAGTTTGAAGATAAGAAGTAAAAAATTATCAATAAAAAAATGGTTATTTATTCTTTTGTTTTGTGTTAGTTTTATTCCTATATTTTTAACATTCATTATAAGTAAATCTTTAGTTGAAGATCCTAAAGTTCCTATAAACAATAACTACTTAAATGTAAGAGATGAAATTTTAAATAACGTTTCTAAATGGTCAGAGCCTGAATGGCAAAAAGAAATCAAACCAAAACTAGATCGATACGGGATACAAGTGCGATTATTTAACTCGGCCAACAAGGAACTTTTCTCAAATTTCTCTTATTCCGATATGAATGAACAACCAAGCAACACTAATATAAAGACAAGACCTGTTGAAGAACATCTTGTTTTTAAGGGTTCTAAAATCGCAGGGATAGCTTATATTCATGTAACTCAATCTTCTATAATCACCGTACATAATTCTAAACTTAAAGAATGGTTCAATGAATATGGCGGGTTGGTAATTTGGTTAACTTTCTCGTTAATTATGTTAATTTTTTGTACTTGGTTTATAAACAAGGCGTTACTTCATCCACTAAAAAAGTTAGCAGAAGCAACCAAAAGTATATCAATGGGAATGTTAAACATTGATTTACCTAAATCCCCAATACAAGAAATAGAACGTGTATCAACCGCATTTAGGATTATGAGTCAAAAGCTAGATGATTCGATTAAACAACAGGTCAAAATGGAAGAAGAAAGAAAACTATTTATTTCTTCTATTATCCATGATCTGCGAACTCCTCTTTTTTCAATAAGGGGGTATTTAGAAGGAATTCAGAAGGGAATTGCCGATACACCTGAAAAAATAGCGAAATATATTGAAGTTTGTCAAAGGAAAGCAAATGTATTGGATACATTGATATCCGATTTATTTATATTTACAAAACTTGAACATCTAGAACAAGAACCTAATTTTGAAAAAATAAACATCTATAAGTTTTTAAATAATATTATAAAAGAATTTAAATTAGAAGCAGAAAAAAAGAAGATTAAAGTGGAAATAGTTAGCTCGGTAACTAACCATGTCATATTTGCAGATGAACATTTACTAACAAGGGCCATTGATAATTTGTTAAACAATGCTCTTAGACATACACCTAATGACGGGAAAATTACTATTTCCTTAAATGAAACAGATGAACATATTGAAATATCCGTTATAGATACAGGAGAAGGAATTAATCCAAAGGATTTGCCTTATCTATTTACCCCACTTTATAGGGGAGAAGGTTCACGCAACAGAAAAACAGGCGGTGCAGGTCTAGGATTGACTATAGCAAAAAAAATATTTTTAGCGCACGGCGGAGATTTAAGAGCTGGCAATCACATTTCACATGGTGGAGCAGTATTTACAGCCTTCTTACCAAAAGAAAACTCTAAATAAATGAAGTGTCCTGCCTGCTTTATAACTTTTTCCATACCCCTAATATGTTTGAAGATGAACGTAGGATCTATATGTTTTATATTAAGATTTAATGGGTGAAAAAGTGAATGAGCTTCAAACTGTTGGATTCGGGTTAATTTCTTAAAGGAAATCGTCGTTCGATTTTGAAGCCATGCTTCAATAATAACCGATTTGACTTGTTCACACAAGTGTCATTTCCTTATCGAAAGTAAATTAGGTGAACACTGCTACAGGTCTTGATGACTACTCAACGCATGTGGAATGCTGCGCGTTGATAAAGAGGATTGAAGAATAAGCAGACTGGTTCGAGAATCGGTAAAAGATTCTCGGACTCCCGTCTGCTTTTATTTCTATACGTTCGATTAAACGGTGGAGGATTTCCGGAGTACATTTTTTGAAGAACATCAATGCTTCAAGTGGCTGTTTTCATTCTTGCATGGCAAGTTCGCCATCTGTTGTTTGAAGACATGATTCAGCTTGTTGTTTCATCAAGTGTAAATATTGATGAATGAATTCATCATCTTCTTTTGAGATGACATCATCCGCTAACAAATTAAGTGTTTTCCTCTTTCAATAGTTCGATTTCGTTCATCCTTCACAGTAATATTCCTCGAATAAAAGTCATAACGATTGGATCATATTCTGGATCGTAACATTGGTATGCTTATTAAAAAATATTTCAATATCGGTTAAATATTAAGAATTAATTTGATATTATGTTTTTTAGGAGTAAAATAAATGTAGCATGGCCAATTAGTATGTTGGATATGAACCCTGATATAGTATATATTAATATGTAATAACAGATTAAATGTGATATACTTATAATTAAATAGTGATATACTTTAATTAAGATATAATTGCTGTAGAAAAGGTGTGTGGCGGTTTGACTGCAGGTGCGCCTGCACCCTTTCTGCATGCAAATAATGGAGGATAAGGATGGGAAAAATGAGTAACAGACAGACAAGAACAGACGTTATCTTGATTGGTGCCGGAATTATGAGTGCGACTTTAGGGACACTGTTGAAAGAATTAGCGCCGGAATGGGAAATTAAAGTGTTTGAGCAGCTTGACAAACCAGGAGAAGAAAGCTCTAACGAATGGAATAATGCGGGAACGGGGCATTCTGCACTATGCGAGCTTAACTACACGCCCGAGAAACCGGATGGATCGATTGATATTAGCAAAGCCATAAAAATTAACGAACAGTTCCAAATTTCCAGACAGTTTTGGGCTTACCTTGTTAAAAACAACCTGTTACAAAATCCGCAGGAATTTATCAGACCGTTGCCCCACATGAGTTTAGTCCAAGGGGAAAATAATGTGAGATTTTTAAAGAAACGTTTTGAAGCGCTATCAAACAATCCATTATTCCAAGGAATGGAATTTTCTGATGACCCGAAAAAACTGAAAGAATGGATTCCGCTTATCATGGAAGGCCGTACATCGAATGAACCGATCGCGGCAACTAAAATCGACTCAGGTACAGATGTTAACTTTGGCGCTTTAACGCGCATGTTATTTGACCACTTAAAGAAGAAAAATGTTGAAATAAACTACAAGCATAGTGTGAAAGATATAAAACGCACCAGCGACGGCCTGTGGGAATTGAAAGTGAAGGATCTCAACAGCGGTTCTGTTGAAATCCATCAAGCTAAATTCGTATTTATTGGAGCCGGCGGGGGAAGCCTGCACTTGCTTCAAAAATCTGGTATTCCAGAAAGCAAGCGCATTGGCGGATTCCCTGTAAGCGGATTATTTATGGTATGTAATAATCCAGAAATTGTCGAGCAACATCATGCAAAAGTGTACAGTAAAGCTAAAATCGGTGCGCCTCCTATGTCTGTTCCGCACCTAGATACACGGTATATCGACAACAAAAAAATGTTGCTCTTTGGCCCATTTGCAGGCTTCTCGCCTAAATTCTTAAAAAATGGTTCCAATATGGATTTGTTTACTTCCGTAAAACCGCACAATCTCACGACTTTGTTGGCGGCAGCTTTTAAAAACTTTTCTTTGGAAAAATACTTGATCCAGCAGCTTATGTTAACGAAAGAAAAGCGCATGAAAGAGTTGCGCGAGTTTATCCCGACGGCTAAATCAGAAGATTGGGATATCGTTGTCGCGGGTCAGCGTGTGCAAATTATCAAAGATACGGAAACTGGCGGCAAAGGAACGATTCAATTTGGTACGGAAGTTGTCAGTGCTGCAGATGGCTCGATCGCTGCATTGCTCGGCGCTTCTCCTGGTGCTTCAACTGCTGTACACGTCATGCTTGAGGTGTTAAAAAAATGCTTCCCTCAACATATGCGTGAATGGGAACCGAAAATTAAAGAAATGATTCCTTCTTATGGCGTGTCCCTAGCGGAAAACCCAGATCTTTTCCAAGAACTTCATGATTCAACAGCAGAGACGCTCGGTTTAAACGAAAAAAAGCCGGTCTCTGATGCAAACGAAAAAGAACCGGTTTATAATTAATTCTTTGGACGCAAAAACAAATGGAATGAAAAAGTAAGCAACACGTTTCATCAATGGACCGTTGTTTCTATGATAAGCCAATGATGATAAAGCAAAAATTATAAAAATGACAGAATAATAGAATATGATTGAAAATAATAAAACATAGAACCTTTGATCCGCCTTCGGATTAAAGGTTCTTTTTTTTCAAATTCGCAGTTAGAGAAGCTTATATCACAAACATGGTAAAGCAAATCGGAAAGTTGAGGAGCTAATAAGCAAAGAGAGCTTGAAAAGAACAAAATACACTTGACAATAGAACGTGTTGCAAACGCATAATGCACATCAAACATCCACCACGTTGGAAAGCATTACGTTGGCCAAAATCAGGGGTGGATATGATCATGGTTTCCAAGTTAAACAACGAACATACATGGACTTATAGAAGCATTATTCGCTGTCATTGCCGGAAATACCATATGTGACAGGAAGGCCGCTGATGCCAAAAAAACATTTGAAATTTTACTCTAGTTATCCCCTCATTCAAGTAATGGCAGACTGGAATGAGGGGGGGTATTTAGGTTTATATAAAATATGCCGGATTGTGAAATGTAAACGCTACAAAAAAATTAAATAAAAGTTCATAAATGTTTGTTCTATCATTAGTTTACAATATATATGCGAAAGTAATCACAAATAAATATATAACAATAATATTATATTGTATTGGATGGCGCATCATAGAAAGGATGAATCTATCTTGGAGACATTATCAATGCTCGGAATTGTTCTTCGGTTTTTATTAGGCGGCGGCGCAGTTGTCGCCTCAACGATTGTTTCAAGAAAAATAGGGAGCAAAATCGGAGGGATTTTTGCGGCATTTCCCGCTGTTTTTTTAGCGGCATTGCTAACGCTTCGGTTAGATGCCAAAGGCAATGAATTAGTGGAAAAGTCGATCGTTTTATCCCAAGGCGCCGTTGTTGGAATGATCATCAATATTATGTGCGCGATCGCGGTCGTGTATCTTTGCGCGAAGCAGGGATGGAAACGCGGACTTACGCAATCGCTGGCTGGATGGTTTCTTGTTTCTATGGTTTATGCTTTTCTCTCAAAGTATTTCTAAATAATTATTATTAAGGTGATTTTATGGATGGACGCGATTTATTTTTCCGTTTTTTATTTGGCGGCTCAGCAGTTGTGTTAAGTTATGTAACGGCAAAACTGTTGCCATGGAAAGTCATTGGGGGCATTTTCGCGGCATTCCCGGCCGTGATGGTCGTTGCGGTCATGATGGTTGGCATGACGAAGGGGTCGAAAGAAGCGGCGAAAATAGCGCAAGGGTCTGTTTATGGAATGATCGGTTGTTTTATTTGTGTGCTGACGGTGCTATTTTCCTTGCAATTGACGCGCAATTGGTGGGGAAGTTTTATTTTTGGCTTAATTTCTTGGTTTGCTAGTTCGTTATTCCTTGTATATATGCGAGACCGTAAACAGGAAAAGAGAGCCTCAAGCATCAGGTCGGAACATGTGTGAAGCGGACAAAAGCCTGGCATGAGACAGACATGCCAGGCTTTTTATATATATTGATGCGGAAATTCCTCTCATTCTCCGAAACTTGACTTCTTTATTCTTATCTGTAGATAATAGATAAAGGTAAAAATATTAAAAAAGTAAGTGAGTTGAGGAGGAATTGAATACAAAAGATTTTTTGCAACATGTTCAAGATGCGTATGCAGCACTCACGGATCTGAGCATCATTATGCTCGATTTGCAGCATCAACCTGTTACAAAAGTTTCAAATATAACGAAATTAGCGGAACTTATACTTTTTTCTCCAGATAAGCCGTTTCCTCCTTCATGTTTTCCGAATGGCGACAATATCCAATGGCAACGCCCGATGGTCGTTCAGACAGGGTATTGGGGAGTAAAGGCGATTGTCGCTCCTGTGTTAGTGGAGCAAAAAGTCGAATATTTCATTTGGGCAGGTGCGTTTATTGAAGAAGAGACAAAGCCGATAATCAAAGAGAGATGTTCCCGGTTTCCTAATTCACAAATATGGCTTCAAGTCATCGAACAAACGAAAGAGCAAACCATATCCATGGTTGAAAAAAAGTTAAATGATATTGAAAAAATGGCAATGGTATGCGGGGAATATATTCGCAATGATAGACAGAAGCAACATTATAAACAGTATTTTCATTTATTGGATGCAGCAGTGGATAGTGCGCGGCGGTTTTCTTTACATATGAACGATTTTTTACATATGTTTCAAAAGTTGGACACCGATATTGATTTTTCGCTGTATATAAAACGGCGAAATCGCGAATGGGTTGTTGCGAACGCTGTTGGAGAAAAGGCAGAACAGCTTTGGAATAAACACGTAAAAACCGCTTTTCCTCCGCTATCAAACTCCCTATTTCATTCGCGCAGTGCTGTTTGTTTTGAAAATGTCGCTCTTGACCCTCGTTTTGCGTTTTTCGCGGTACATGGAGTTAAGCCGAGTGCGGTCGTTGCATATCCGGTTTTGCATGGCAGTGAAATAGACGGATGGATCGTGATCGGCAGTCAAACGAAATGTTCACTGTCGAAAGAGGTAGTGCAAATCGGCACTATTCTTGTTAAGTATTGGCAATTATATTCCGAATATGAATTGGTTCATATCAAAATGGACCGCCATTTTATGAGATTATCGATGTTAATAGAAATAAGCCGGGCGATGAATGTCGTGAAAGACACCGATGAAATTTTACGGATGATGACGGATTTTGTTGCGGAGTTAGCGTACGGCGATTTCGTTTTTACGGTGTTAGCAGATCATAAAAGAAAAGTGAAGGTTCATTGCGGCACGATTTCAGAGCAGCAAGTAACAGAATATTATGAAGATGTTTGCCAACGCTACTTTTTCACGGAAGAAAAACTGCTTGAAACCATCCCAAAGCTGTGTGAAACAAAGTTTGGGACTGTAATGGAAATTTCGTTTTCCGTTCACGAACATATGCACGGAGTGATGGCTGTGCATATGAAGCATCTTGAGGCGGCAAAAGAGGCGGAGGTGTATGTTACTGCTTTAATCGGAATCGGCACGATGATTATGAAGCAAAATAATTATCACGGACCAAAGCAGCAATTGAATATGGATATGCTGTCGGAACGTTTAACGAGCCGGGAGATGGATGTATTAAACTTATTAGTTCAAGGATGCAGCAACCGCGAGATTGCGGACCGATTGTTTATTAGCATTCATACAGTGAAAAATCATATTACGAATATTTTCCAAAAAATCGGGGTCAATGACCGTTCGCAACTAATCGCTCTTGTATATCAGTTAAACAATCGCAAATATATTAATGAGGAACATCATTAGCGATGAATTTAATGATGTTCCTTTTTTCTTTGTCATGGAAACGCTTCATATAGGAATAGGGAACGAGGCGAGTCTATAGAGAAAATCGAAATCATAAATAGTACATAAGAACTATAATATTGGGTTATAATAATATATAAAAAAATGTGATGCGGCTATGTTGTTCAAAAGTGCTCATCCCCTATGAATAGAAAGTGCTATATGTTTCATCAGATTATTGTACTTACAAAAGCACTGTTTAGCACACGTATAAAATAATAGGGGGAATATCGATGGAGGATGTTGTAATCAGGAGAAATATAACAGTAATGGGGGATTCTGATATTATGAAGGCGATGGATATCACAGAGCAGATTGCGAGTGAAATGGGATTTTTGCCGCGTGAGTGCCTCTTTCTCCGTTTAGCGACGGAGGAAGCGTGCATGAACGCGTATGAATATTGCCAAAAAACAAACCAACTGCCTTTTGAAGTGTTTTGGACATGCGAAAAAGAAAAATTGATGATTGTTGTGAAGCAGCATGGAAAGAAGTTTGATATTACAAGAAGGGATGTGGTCAACAAGGGCTTACGCGGAAGGGGCTTGCAGCTTATTATTCATATTGTAGACCATGTTTACCTTGAACAAAAAGGGAATAATGTATTGTTTTATATGTGTAAATATAAAGATCATTGATGATTGTTGGAGGAACGAAATATGGGGACACAGCATGAACTTATTGATGTTTTCGTATGGAATGAAGATATTACGTTGAACAATACCGAGCAGTTTCGAAAAGCGATGGCTAAATTTATCCAAAATCCGGCTGAGTATCTCATATTAAATATGGAACAAGTGAAATATATTAATAGCGCTGGCCTTGGCATCATTGCTGATAGTGTCATGACAGCGAGAAAACAGCGGAAGGAGCTAGTCATCGCCGGGATTCAAGATTCGCTTCAAGAAATTTTTCATATCGTTAAGTTTGCTTCGTTTATAAAACTTTTCGCTACGGAAGAGGATGCTATCAATTATTTTTATGGAGAATGAATATGATTCATAAGCTTTTGCAGAAGGCAAAGAAAGACAAAAACATTTCATTAAATGAGATGTTGCAACTTATTGATGAATGGAACACATTTTATAATAAGGCGGATCAAGCCTATTGGTTAGTTAACTTGGCGGAAAGGCGGTTTATTTTTGTTTCCCCGTCTTGTGAAAAAATTTGCGGGGTGCCGCCTGAAGCTTTCTATCGGGATGTTGAGGCATGGAAAAAAGTCATTCATCCAGAAGATCGAGAAAAGGTACAGAAAAGGCGATCGGTGCTTTGGAAAGGCAGCTGCTTTGAGGACGAATACCGCATTATTCATCAGCAGGATGGAACTGTTCGCTGGGTTCTTGACCAAACGTTTCCCACGTTCGATGAAAATGGAAAACTAGCGATGTTAAGCGGAGTGGTGACCGATATTACAGAAATAAGGAAAATGAGAGAAAAACTTTTGCTTGCCGAAAAAGTGTATGAACATGTGCCGCATGCTGTATTGATCACGGATGAAAATGGCCTCATTCAATTTATTAATCCCGCTTTTACAGAAATTACGGGGTATGGGGCGGAAGCAATCGGTTTATCATTAGATTTTCTGCATTCTGGCTACTACAATGAAAACTTTTATAAAACGATTCGAAAAACTGTCATCGAAAAAGGCCAGTGGAGAGGGAGGCTGCGGGGGCGCCGGAAAAATGGTGAAGTGTACGTTCAGCAAACGACGATTACCGCGATTCATGATGAAGAAGGGCGCCCGATTTTCTATCTGTTTATATTTTCTGAAAATGGTGAGACTATAACAAGCTTAAAGGATGACTTAAAGCTGGCGCAGGAAGTGCAAAAACGTGTATTAAGCAAGCCGCTGAAAACGGAAAGCATTGATATATATGGCATGTACGTTCCTTCGGAAGAATTGGGAGGGGATATGTATGCTTGGTATCAGATCGATAATGATCGATACGGCATTTTTTTAATGGATGTGATGGGGCACGGGGTAGCCGCTTCGCTTATTTGCATGTCGGTCCGTTCATTATTAAACGGGGTTATTCGCAAATGCATTTATCCGAAAGAAGTATTTCATGAGCTAAATAAACATATGCGGCTGCTATATCATGAAGATGGACGAATGAATACGTATTATTTCACTGCCGTTTATGTGATGGTAAACACAAAAAAAAGGTTCATCGAATATGCTTCTGCCGGACACCCTCCTGGTTTTTTGTTTCATAAAGACGGTTTAGTGGAGGAACTGGATCGAGGGTGTGCCCCGATCGGGTTATTATCGTATCTTCATGTTGAAACAGGAAAGCTAGATTACACCCCAGGGGCGACGTTAGTATTGTACTCGGATGGCGTGATTGAAGAAGCCAATCATTCTGTTAGGGCAAATATTGAAATGTTTCGGGAAAAGCTGAAGTCATTTATCCATTTAGAGAGCAGAAGCATGATAGCACATATGAATAAAATGTTTAAAGAAGAGTATCAGTTCGTCGATGATATTTCCCTGGTTGTGGCGAAACTGCATTAATGGCAGCAAAACATATAGCAAGTTTTTTATACACTTAGCAATTTATACGTTGTCAATCAAGAAATGAGACAGTATGATAAGAACAGGGGAGTTTCCATGAATCGGATGAGATGGTAATGAATATTATGACAGTAATGACATACGAAAGGGGAATGTGTGATGGTGAGGAACCCAGCGGGATTTTGGAAACGGTTAGCCGCTTATTTGTTAGACGGCCTTATTGTCGGTGTGCCGATTGCATTAATAGGATATGTTATTACTAACAGCTGGGAAAACAATTGGTTTACTTCAGCGGCCAACATCGTTTATTCTATAGTCGTGCCAGCGGTTTGGTCCGGATATACCGTGGGGAAGAAGCTGTTGGGTGTTCGCATCGCAAAAGTAAATGGCGGAAAAGTCGGAATCGGGACGATGTTTTTGCGGTCTGTTGTCGGCGGGCTTGTTTATGTGGCAACGTTTGGCGTCGCGCTGGTGATTAGCGCGATCATGGTGGCGGCGCGCGAAGATAAACGGTCGATTCACGATTTTATCGCCGGAACGTATGTGACGACAGAAAAACCAGCATAATTGGATAGGAAGATGTTTTGCCGTTTTCTTGATTGTAAAAGAACGGGTGTCTTCAGAAGATACCCGTTTTTTTATGGTGACAATAAACGCAATTGTGTTAGATTCTATGAAGTTTGGTTCTATTACTCTTGTTATTCAAGACGGCAAAATTATTCAGTTGGAGAGAAACGAAAAAGTAAGATTAAGATAAACTAAAAAGGACGCTGACTAGACAAACTGGATGCAGCTTCTTTTTTTGCCAAAGGAAGAGCTGCTTATTTATTGTTCCAGTAGCAACAGGAGATTGCCTCGGTTGGCTGTCTTGGCGAAACTGGCTGGTTACGGTAGGGATGAACAGAAAATAAGGAAAATGCCTATTCTTCTCGGATAGGCATTTTGTTTGAAAAAGAGCGGAGAAGAGAAAAAATAATTTTTCGTGCATATTTGCAATTATTATATTGGGAAAAACAAAAAAGGATGAACATATCTTTTTTAGAAAATAATGATATAATTAATAGTAAAAATTCTTTTTTTATAGAAAAAGGGGGAGAAAGGTTGTCGTTACATAGTTATATTTTCCGCACGATGTTTATTGTCATTCCTGGCACCGCTTTCATCGGCCTTGGTGTATGCATAGCGAATGGCATTAGCAGCGCGGCGTTTTGGTGGACGTTTGTTGCGATGATATTATTTGGGGCCGTAATCGGAGTTATTTCTGCGATGTTAAACTATCGCCGATTTATTGCCCCGATTGCGCTTATCAATCAGCATTTAGATAAGATGACCAATGGGGATTTATCGGCGCGTGTTCCTATGAATGAAGTGAGACAGCTAAAACCGATTGCCGTTTCGCTCAATAAAATGGTGGAAACATGGCAAGAAGTCATCGCCAACATTCAATGCCATTCTGATGAGATGACGCAATTTTCCGCACAGTTGACGACCATTGCTGAACAGACGATGAAAGCGACCGAACAAATCGCAGCAGCAATGGAAACGATGGCGTCAAGTTCCGAACAACAAACGAAAACGGCGCAAGAAGCATCACAAGTGATGAATGAAATTTCCGATACTCTTACGCAAGTAGCTGAAAATACAAAATACGTTTCGGCAAACGCAAATGAAACATCAGCGAAAGCGCAATCTGGAAAGCAATCGATTTCGCAAATGGAAGAGCAAATGCGGTTTATTTATGAACACGTCCAGTCGCTTGAACAAGTCGTTAAAGGGCTTGGGGAGCGTTCCAACGAAATTGGCCAAATAACACAGGTAATTACCGGCATTGCTTCACAAACGAATTTGCTTGCTTTAAACGCGGCAATTGAAGCAGCAAGAGCCGGGGAACAAGGAAAAGGCTTTGCTGTTGTGGCAGACGAAGTTCGCAAATTAGCGGAGCAGTCCGCCCAATCGGCGAAGCAAATTTCCCAACTGATTGGATATATTCAGGAAGAAACGGAAAAAGCGATTGCATCGATGGAAACAGTTGTCAGCGAAGTATCGCAAGGGATTCATTTTGTGCAAACGGCAGAGCGTTCTTTTGAACAAATTCGCGAATCCGTCAGCGGAGTCAGCGCGCAAATCGGGCAAGTATCGGCGACGATCGAACAAATGACGGAAAACGCGAAACGGGTAGCCGCTTCCATAAGCCATATGGCGGAGATGGTGGAACAATCTTCTTCCAGCTCGGCGAATATTTCGGCGGCGACGCAGGAACAAATGGCATCGGTTGAAGAAACTGCTTCATCGGCGTCATCGTTAAGCGAAATGGCGGCAAATATGCAAATGATGCTGAAACGGTTTACCGTGTAAAAAAAGACTATTTACATTACCGCATTAATGTGTTACTATTAGGAAAAATTAATATTTTAATATTAAGAAAAATTAAATATGTATCATCGCTTATCTACTAGGGGAGTCCAATAGCTTGGACTGAGAAAAGAACGCGCTTAAGTTCTTTGACCCTTTGAACCTGATCTGGGTTATGCCAGCGTAGGGAAGTAGATAGCGGGAGTGTATGTATTGTTGCGTACGTTTCGGCTATTTGCGTTCCATCGGGTTCCCTAGGAACCCGTTTTTTATTTTCTCTGCATATCTCCCGTTCGCTGCCTGCACGTTTTGGTGTAACTTCAGGTCCAAACTACATTTAAGGAGGAGAAGTGCCATGCAAAACATCGCCTCTTTCATGCAATTCCCAGCCAGCAAAAAGGTGTACATTGAAGGTTCCCGGCCGGATATTCGCGTTCCGATGAGGGAAATTGCGTTAAGTCCGACGAAGACGGAAACAGGAATCATAGAAAATGAACCTGTTCGCGTTTATGACACAAGCGGGCCATACACGGATCCGGATTTTCAGCCAGACATTCAAAAAGGATTGCCGCCGCTGAGAAAACGCTGGATTTTAGAAAGAGGAGACGTGGAAGAATATGAAGGCCGCCCGGTGAAACCGGAAGATAACGGATTCCGCCACGGGCAGCACTCAGAAGTGATGCTGCCTTTCAAGAGAAAACCGCTGCGCGCTAAAAAAGGAAAAACCGTTACGCAAATGCATTACGCAAAACAGGGAATTATTACGCCGGAGATGGAGTTTGTTGCGATTCGCGAAAATATAGACCCGGAAATCGTGCGGCAAGAAGTTGCGGCAGGCAGAGCGATTATTCCCGCGAATATTAACCATCCGGAAAGTGAGCCGATGATTATCGGAAGCCGCTTTCACGTTAAAATTAACGCGAATATTGGCAATTCTGCAGTAACATCGTCCATTGAAGAAGAAGTCGAAAAAATGCTGTGGGCGGTGCGCTGGGGCGCTGATACGATTATGGACTTGTCAACAGGAAAGCATATTCATGCCACAAGAGAATACATTATTCGCAACTCGCCTGTGCCTGTCGGGACAGTTCCGATTTACCAGGCGCTTGAAAAAGTCAATGGCGTCGTCGAAGATTTAACATGGGAGATTTACCGCGACACGCTTATCGAACAAGCAGAACAAGGAGTCGACTATTTTACCATTCACGCGGGGGTATTGCTTCGCTACATACCGTTGACGGTAAACCGGACAACCGGCATCGTTTCGCGCGGCGGCTCGATTATGGCGCAATGGTGTTTGGCCCACCATGAAGAAAATTTTTTATATACGCATTTTGAAGAAATATGCGAGATTTTGAAAACGTATGATATTGCCGTATCGCTTGGAGACGGGCTGCGCCCGGGCTCAATTGCCGATGCGAACGACGAAGCGCAGTTTGCCGAATTGGAGACGCTTGGGGAATTAACGGAAATCGCTTGGAAGCATGATGTACAAGTAATGATTGAAGGCCCGGGGCATGTGCCGATGCATAAAATTAAAGAAAACGTCGAAAAACAAGTGGAAATTTGCAAAGGGGCACCGTTTTACACATTGGGGCCGCTTACGACCGATATTGCTCCTGGTTATGACCATATTACATCCGCAATCGGGGCGGCGCTCATCGGCGCATACGGAACCGCGATGCTTTGTTACGTGACGCCGAAAGAGCATTTAGGGCTGCCAAATAAAGAAGATGTGCGTGAAGGGGTAATCGCTTACAAAATCGCCGCCCATGCCGCCGATTTGGCAAAAGGGCATCCTGGAGCGCAACAGCGCGATGATGCGTTATCGAAAGCGCGCTTTGAGTTTCGCTGGAACGACCAGTTCAATCTTTCGCTTGACCCGGACCGGGCGCGGGAATATCATGATGAAACATTGCCGGCTGAGGCGGCGAAAGTCGCACATTTTTGCTCCATGTGCGGACCAAAGTTTTGTTCGATGAAAATCTCGCATGATTTGCAACGGGCGGTCAAAGAAGAAGGGATGAAACAAAAAGCGAAGGAGTTTGTCGAAAATGGCTCATCCCTCTATCGATAATGTTCAAGAGTTACAAAAAGAAATTGCTGGATTGAAAGAAAAGATTGTTAAATTAGAACAGCAAATTGCCCATATTCAAAAAAATTGCCGGCATTCATTTTTCGAGACGCCGTTTATGCGTAAATGTGTCAAATGTCATTATGTAGAGATTTTATATTATTGAAAACAAGGGGATATGGCTAATTCATTTCCCGCTGGAACGGGAACGAATTAGCCTTTTATTTTTATATATTTGTAGAAGCATGTTGGAGCGCTGGCGGCGGGGCATTGCATATGATGAATTTGCATGAGCGGAATCCGGAATTATTATTTACATACTATTCAGAATTTATTAAATTATATTGTAGAAATTATTTTCCGTTTGGAGGAAACGAAACATGAGCAAATTTTCCGAGTATACAAAAACGATTTTTATTGATGGGCAATGGCTGGACGCGCATAACGGCAACACGCTCCCAGTGCGAAATCCCGCCACATTGGAGAGGATTACAGAAGTTTCATACGGCGATGAAATCGAGGCGGAACAAGCGGTACGCGCAGCTAGCCGAGCGTTTCCGCAATGGACGGGGCAAACGGCAAGAGAACGGTCGCAACTGTTATATGCCGCATATGAGAAAATGCTGGAAAATAAAGAAGAGCTGGCTGTCACGTTAACAATGGAACAAGGGAAGCCGCTTAAAGAAGCAAGAGCGGAAATTGACGCGGCGGCAAGCTACTTTCTTTGGTATGCCGAGGAAGCGAATCGCTTATATGGAGAAATTATCCCTTCTTCCAACAAAAATAAGCGTCTGATGGTCATTCCGCAGCCGATTGGCGTTGTCGCCGCAATCACCCCGTGGAACTTCCCTGCTTCCATGGTGACGCGAAAGCTTGCGCCAGCCCTTGCCGCCGGGTGCACGGTTGTATTAAAGCCAGCGCCGGAGACGCCGCTGACCGCGTATCGAATCGTGAAGATTCTCGAAGAGGTGGGGCTTCCTCCTGGCGTGGTCAACCTTGTCACTGGCGATGCTGTTTCGATCGGAAAGTGTTGGATGAGCCATCCGGATGTGCGCATGATTACGTTTACTGGTTCGACCGAAGTCGGGCGTTTGTTGATGAAAGGAAGCGCAGATCAAGTGAAAAAACTGTCGCTGGAACTGGGCGGCCACGCACCGGTTATCGTATTTGAGGACGCCGATTTGGACTTGGCGGCGGAGTTGACGCTGGCCAGCAAGTTCCGCAACTGCGGGCAGACGTGCATTTGTGCCAACCGTGTCTATGTGCAGCAAACGGTGTGGGACGCATTTGTGGAAAAAGTGAAAGCGAAAGTGCAGCAGCTTTCCATTGGCAGCGGGCTGGATGAAGCGACCGATATCGGGCCATTGATTAACGAAGAAGCGGTAAGAAAGGTGCAAGAACATTTGGAAGATGCTGTGCAAAAAGGGGCTTCCGTCATTTATGGCGGAAGACGGTGGAAAAGGGCATATCCAGGATATTTTTTTGAACCAACGGTGCTGGCGAATGTCACGAAAGAGATGAAAGTGATGAACGAGGAAACGTTTGGGCCGCTTTTGCCGCTGCAGCCGTTTGCCGATGAGATGGAAGCGGTTCGCCAGGCGAATGATACGCAATATGGGTTGGCGGCTTATATTTTTACGGATTCGCTTCATCGCGCGTATCGTGTGATGGAGAAGCTGGAATACGGCATCGTCGGCATTAATGACGTCTTTCCAGCCGTGGCCGAAGCGCCATTTGGCGGCGTGAAGCAATCGGGGCTGGGAAAGGAAGGCGGCAAGGAAGGGATTTTCGAGTTTGTCGAGTTGAAGTATGTATCGATGGGAATCCGTTCTTTGTAACAGAACGTTTTTGCAGCCATCCGCGGCGTAGGAGCATGAGCGCCTCCTGCTGTTAACTATGAATGAACGACGCAGGCCTTGACGGCGTCTGCATGTATAGAGAACGGACCAGTATCATCATCGCCGCATGATGATACTGTCCGCTTCTTTTATTTGGGCGAAAGATTGGACGCCGGTCCCGCCCGCCGTTATGTTGCCGACATCGGATCATTTATGAAAAAGATTGAACGGTGAAAACAAATGGATAGGGAGGAGTAGAAACGATGAAACAGACTATCCGCAATATCAGCGTGGCGAAAGCAATCGTTCATTGTTTGAAACGCGAGGGAATTTCCCACGTGTTTTGCGTGCCGGGAGAGAGCTATTTGCCGCTGATGGATGCCATTTTCGATGAACCATCGCTTCAACTGATTTCGGCCCGCCATGAAGGCGGGGCTTCGTTTATGGCGGAAGGCTATGCAAAAGCGTCGGGAAAATCGGGAGTTGTGCTGGCGACACGGGGAGTCGGCGGCGCGAATTTGGCGATTGGCGTCCATACGGCAAAGCAAGATTCGACGCCGATGGTCGTGTTTTTAGGGCAGGTGCACAGCCATTTCCGCGGCAGGGAAGGGTTTCAGGAAGTTGATTTAGATCAGTTTTTTCAGCCGATTGCGAAATGGACGGTGGAAATTCGCGAGGCGGAACGAATACCGGAGCTGGTGCAGCGGGCGTTTCGCGTTGCGAAAACAGGCAGGCCGGGACCTGTCGTCATCTCGCTTCCAGAAGATATATTTTTTCAAGATATTGCCGAAGCGGTAATCACGGATGTAGCTGTACCGAGACCTGCCCCAAGCGCAGAGGATGTGCGGGGCGTGCAGGAAATATTGCAAAAGGCGAAACGGCCGGTTGTCATTGCCGGTGGAGGAGTTAAGCAAGCGAAAGCGGAACAGCTATTGCGGTTATTTGCTGAAAAATATTCCATTCCTGTGGCGGCTGCTTTCCGCCGCCATGATGTGTTCCCTAATGACCACCCGCTTTATGTTGGCCATCTTGGATTAGGAACGCCAAAACCGATTATCGAGACGGTAAAACAGGCGGATGCCGTGATCGCCATCGGAACGAGATTATCGGAAGTGACGACACAAGATTATCGCTTGCTGTCGCCGGATCAGGCGCTGATTCATATCGATATCGACAGCGATGTGCTCGGAAAAGTATATCCGCCAGCTGTAGCGCTGGTTGCAGATGGCAAAGAGGCGCTTTCCAAATTGCTGGAAATTGCTGTGCAGCCGTCTTGGCGCGATTGGGCGGCAGCGAGACGGAAACAATATGAGCAAGCATCGACGCTTCCGGCGGAAAAACGGAACTTCAATGAAGCGGTCATCGCCAGCTTGCAACAACATTTGCCAAACGATGCGATTATAACGAATGATGCCGGTAATTTCGCCGGATGGCTCCATACCTTTTTCCAATTTACTGAAAAACAGATGTATATCGGTCCTACTTCCGGCGCGATGGGATATGGCATGCCGGCGGCGGTTGGCGCCAAGCTTGCGTTTCCGGAGCGCATCGTCGTTTCTCTATCAGGAGACGGCGGTTTCATGATGACAATGCAAGAGCTTGAGACCGCTTCCAGATATCATATTCCGATTATTAGCATCGTCTTTAACAATAGCATGTATGGAACCATCCGCATGCATCAAGAGCTTCACTTTCCGAAACGGGTCATCGGGACGGATTTAGGGCATGTATCGTTTGCCGAATTAGCGAAATGTTTCAACGCCAATGGCGTTCGCGTTGAAACAGAAGACCAATTTACTGGAGCGCTCATTCAATCCTTTACCGAAACAAAACCAACGGTAATCGAAGTCATGACAGATCCAAACCAGATTTCCGTGGCCGCGACAATTGATGAGCTGCGAAAGCGCTCGAATTCTCGGTAAACATTTGCATACTAGCCATGATAGTCGATGCATACATTTTTAATAGAAAAAAATAAATCACCGAGGAGGAATCTGGTTTGTGAAAGTATTGAATTTTATTCATGGGGAATGGAAAGCATCGATTAGCAGGCAATTTGCTCCGGTGATCAATCCGGCAAACGGCGAAACGATTGGAGAAGTGACGGTTTCGATCGAAGCGGATGTCGATGAAGCGGTAAAATCGGCAAAGGCCGCACAAAAAGGGTGGGCGCTTGTACCGGCACCAAAACGGGCGGAAGTGTTATATAAAGTCGGCTATTTATTAAAAGAGAGAAAAGAACAGCTTGCAAGACTACTGACGACGGAAATGGGAAAAGTGCTTGAGGAAGCGCGCGGGGAAGTGCAAGAAGGAATTGACATGGCGTTTTATATGGCTGGCGAAGGGAGGCGTCTGTTCGGCGACACGACGCCTTCGGAATTGAAAGATAAATTTGCGATGAGCGTCCGCGTGCCAGTTGGAGTTGTCGGCATCATCACGCCGTGGAATTTTCCGATTGCGATCGCAACATGGAAATCGTTCCCGGCCATTGTTGCCGGCAATGCGGTTGTATGGAAGCCAGCTTTGGAAACACCATTGATGGCGCAGGAACTGGCAAAAATATTCGAGGAAGCGGGATTACCAAAAGGCGTGTTTAACGTCGTTCACGGCGACGGCCCAACGACAGGAAATGCATTGGTAGAGCATCCGGACGTGCAAGTGATTTCCTTTACCGGGTCAAACGAAGTCGGACGGATTATTGCCGAAAAATGCGGACGCCGCTTGAAAAAAGTATCGCTGGAAATGGGCGGAAAAAATGCTGTCATTGTCATGGATGACGCTGATTTATCGTTAGCGGTAGAAGGGATTTTGTGGAGCGCGTTTGGCACGTCGGGGCAAAGATGTACGGCATGCAGCCGTGTCCTTGTTCATGAAAAGGTGAAGGAAGAGCTGGAAAATAGATTGCTAGAAGCAATGAAGACATTAACGATTGGAAACGGATTGGACGAAAGCGTCAAAGTCGGCCCGGTCATTAGCGAAGAGGCGCTGCAAAACATTGACCGTTATGTGCAAATCGGCAAGGAAGAAGGTGCAAAGCTATTAACCGGGGGCTATATTTTGCGGGATGGAGAGTATCAAAAAGGCTATTATTATGCCCCGACTCTCTTTACGGATGTTCAAGCAACGATGCGAATTGCGCGCGAGGAAATTTTCGGCCCGGTTGTTTCGATCATTTCCGTCAATAGTTTAGAAGAAGCGATTGTCGTGAACAACAGTGTTGATTACGGATTGTCCAGCTCCATTTTTACACGGGATGTCAATAAAGCATTCCAAGCGATGCGCGATTTAGATACAGGTATTGTCTATGTCAATGCCGGCACGATTGGGGCGGAAATTCATCTGCCGTTTGGCGGCACGAAAGGAACGGGAAACGGCCATCGTGACTCTGGCATCGCGGCGCTCGATGTGTTTACGGAATGGAAAAGCGTGTATATTGATTTCAGCGGCAAACTGCAACGGGCGCAAATCGATATTGACGAATAATGAATTCATCAGCGAAAGAATAAGGAGGCGCATGCCATGAAAGTGTTAGTGCTTGGAGCTGGGCTGATGGGAAAAGAGGCGGCGCGCGATTTAGGGCAAAGCGAGGGCGTTTCCGCCGTCACGTTAGCCGATGTGGATCGGCAAAAGGCGGAGGTTGTTTGCCGGCAGCTGCATTCTAGCAAACTCGAAGCAAAGCAAGTCGATGCGGCGAATGAAAAAGAATTGGCTGCGCTGATGCGTGGACACGATGTGGTCGTTAACGCGTTATTTTATCGTTTTAATGAATTGGTGGCGAAAACGGCGATCGAAGTCGGCGTTCATTCTGTTGATTTAGGAGGGCATATCGGCCATATTACCGACAGGGTGCTGCAATTAAATGAAAACGCTAAGCAAGCTGGTGTTACGATCATTCCAGATTTAGGCGTCGCGCCGGGAATGATCAACATTTTATCAGGGTACGGAGCGAGCCAATTAGACGAGTTAAAATCGATTAAGCTATATGTCGGCGGAATTCCTGTACGTCCGGAGCCGCCGCTCGAATACAACCATGTATTTTCGCTAGAAGGGCTGTTTGATCATTATACCGATCCGTCTCTCATTATTCGCGGCGGGAAAAAGCAAGAAATCCCGTCGTTGTCGGAAGTGGAAACGATTTATTTTGAGCGGTTTGGCCCGCTCGAAGCGTTTCATACATCAGGAGGGACTTCCACATTGCCCCGCTCTTATCCGCAATTGGAATGCTTGGAATATAAAACGATCCGCTATCCAGGCCATGCGGAAAAATTTAAGCTGCTCGTCGATCTGAATTTGACAAGAAATGACTACGAGGTGGAAGTTAAAGGGCAAAAAGTGAAGCCGCGCGACGTGCTGTTAGCGGCTTTATCGCCGCTTTTGGATTTAAAAGATAAAGAGGATGTCGTGCTGTTGCGGGTCATTGTCGGCGGAGTCAAAAACGGCAAAGAAACGGTTTTGGAATATGAAACGGTCACGTGGAAAGACCGCAAAACCAACGTGACAGCGATGGCGCGGACCACTGCCAATACGATCTCGGTCGTCGCGCAAATGATCGGAAGCGGAGTCATTCAAAAACGGGGCGTTTATCCGCCGGAGCAAATCGTTCCAGGAGACATTTACATCAAGGAAATGGAAAGACGCGGCGTTGTGATCGAAGAGAAGCAATATGTAAAGTGATAACAAAGAGACTGTTTTAGGGGGAGAAATCTCCCGCCTAAAAGCAGTCTTAATTTGTTTGCATGACAGACAGAAGGTTGTTTTCGGACGAATGCATTTTCCCCTCCTGCACTGCATTTAGAGGAGCATTCCTGCAATGAGGAAAGAGGAAGAAAAATGAGATTTGAATGACAAGGACTATAAACGAAGGAGGACTCGAAACTTCTCGGAAAAAATGTTAAAAAGCAAAGTCAATAAATGATAAAACCAATTAGTGCTTTCGGATAACACTATAGCGCTAGCAACTCCCATCAGCGAACGAAATTGGCAATACCGCGTTCATATTATTGGCTCATAAAAAGAAGCTTGATTTTTTTATGTTTTTGTGAATATTATCACCAGCGCATTAGAAATGCCGCTGATGGCGCTTGCGATGCTGGCCTTTGCCTCCAACCGCTTGGAAGGCCTGGCAGTTGCAAAAATGCTGAACTTGGTATTACTGCCGCCAATCGTCTTGTATTTTTTTGCTGCTAAATGGCGTTTGTTCGGCTTGCTTGTGCCAACATATTGGGTATCCGAAGCCGTTTTGGCATTGGCAGAAGAAAATGTGAAATTTTGGGGCTACTGGCTTGGTGGCACGGCCTATCATCTTCTTTGTATATGGCTGCTGTTTTCTAGATTTAACCGCTTGCTTCATTAAGCGGTTTGACCGCCTATCTTTTTAACTGCTGTTATTGCTTGTGTTCGCGAATCATCCGGATCAATCATTTTCTAGAGAGCAACTGCTTGAAAAGGTGTGGGGCGACATTTATTTTGGCAATGGCAGAGCGATAGAGACCTTATGAGCAGATTGCGCAAAAACATGGCTCACGCTTCAAGGTTGTTGACCATTTTACGACTTGTGCTGGCATGTTGCTCCGTTACATACTAATAACGGTAAGCCGCACAACAGGAATCATATTTCGCGGCGGTGGGTGAGATGCATGCTTTGTGGCTTCTTACCTGGTTGGTGTCAGAAATGGCCGTCGTTAGGAATAGATGGATGGTTTGCTAAAACCGTTTTTACTGCTGCTTCAATCTCTTTATAGCTCGTACATCGGCAAATGTTCGATTCCAGCCATTCTTGAATGATCCTGTCATCCGCATCGGGATGGCGTTCTATTAAAGCGAAGGCATTCATAATAAAGCCGGGGGTGCAGTAGCCGCACTGGAAGGCAAAATGTTCGACGAACGCGCGCTGAATCGCCGTGTTATGAAGCCCTTCGCTCGTAGTTATCGCTTTTCCGACCGTTTCAATGGCAAGCATCATGCACGATTTGATTGGGATGCCGTCCACTAATACGGTGCATGCGCCACAGTCGCCGTTTAAGCAGCCAGGTTTTGCCCCGGTAAGACCGAGTTCGTTGCGGAGAACGAAGAGCAATGTATCAGCTTGGCGGGCGACGACAGATTTCGTTTCCCCGTTCACTAACAATTGCATTTCACATTTAGCTGGGGCCTCCATTGGTTTACTCCCCTCCCAGTTCTTCGATAATATCGAAAAGCATTTGTTCAAGCACAAACAGGCGGTACGCTGCCGAGCCTTCTATATCGTCTAAAATTGGCCGCGGCAGAGCCCGTATCGCTCCCGCAATGCGGTCATGTAAGGAGAGATGCCGCGCATTTAACCGTTCTTCCACCTCTGTGGAACGAAACGGAAACGGGCACATGCCGCTCAGCGCCACGCGGATTTGCCCGTCTTTTTTGATGGCGGCGGCGGTGACAAGCGGGTATCCGACTTTGCCTTGTTTGCGGCGCTTGCGGTGGAAATGGGGCAGCGATGCGTAGGAGCGGTCGACTTTCATTTGTACGAGAAATTGTCCGGGTTTTAACCGAATGTGCCGCTGAAAGACATCGTGGATGTTGCACTGCCTTACGCCGTCTTTTCCGGCAATGACTGCTTGGCTGTCAGAAAGAAGGAATGGCAAAACCGTTTCGCGGTAAAAAAATTGCCCGCAAATATTGCCGCCAAGGGTGATTTGGTTGCGCGCCGTTCGGTCGGCGACTTCGCTTGCCGCTTTCGTCAAAAGCGGAAACGGATCAGCCTCTTCTAATGCGGCCAGCGGCAGTGCCGCCCCGAGCACAAGCTCGTGCGGATTGGATTCGAGCGCGCGGCATTCGGGAATATGTTTAATATCAATGACCGCGTCGGCGGCAACAAGATGGAGGCGGGAGAGCGTTATAATTTCCGTTCCGCCCCCGTAATAGAGCGGTTTTTTGCCTTGCTGCTGCAAGGTGTCAAACAGCCGCACCGCTTCAGCAATGGAGCGGGGGCGATGATAAGTAATCTCAAAAGGAATCATGAATGTCCCCTTTCTTTTTCCGCCAAATCTGCTCAGGAAACAGCGGCAGTTCATTGAGCGGCACTTCTGCAGCGAGCGACAAAGCGTTTGCCAATGCGGCCGGCATGCCGATCAGCCCGTGTTCACCGACGCCGCGCGCCCCGTATGGCGCATCGATTTGCGGTGTTTCGATAAACTCCACAATATATTCCGGGTGTTCGCCGAAGCGAATGGGCCGGTATGTGCGCAATTGCGGATTGAGCACCCGTTCGTAGCGGTCGAATAAAAACGTTTCACGGCTTGCAAAACTCAGCCCCATGCTCATTGCCCCCATCACCTGACCGAGTGCGGCTTTCGGATTGAGCACTTTGCCGATGTCAATGACGGCAAATGCTTTAAGGATTTTATACGTATAGTCGCGGCGGTTGAGTTCAATTTCCACTCCTTCCGCGCCGACCGTCCATTCCGGCCCCGGTTTGCCTGCGCCCGTTTCTTTATCAAGCGGGGTCATGTGGCGCAAAATATAGGTTCCCCGTCCGATAATTTGCCCCCCGACTGCATTGCCGTTTGGGTATTTGTAGCCGTTGGCGATGTCTTTCACTGGAACATAGATGCTCGGGTCATCGCGCAAAAATACTTTCCCGCCGCCGACTTCTAAATCGTCCGCTGATGCGCGGAGGATGCAAGCAGCGATCGCTTTGAGCTGGCGGATGGCATCGTCCGCCGCGGCGAGCGCCGCTCTTCCCGCCATAAAGGTGCCCCGGCTTCCGACCGTTTTCCAATGTTCTGGGGTCGTTTGCGTCTCAATATCCATTTTGACGTAGACATCATGGACATCCATTTTTAATTTCTCGGCAACGATTTGGGCGAGGATCGTTTTTGTTCCGGTTCCGATTTCGACTACCCCGGAGATGACATTGACGCTTCCGTCGGAATTAAATGTTAAAATGACACCAGAGCTGGCATCAGGGTCAATCGTGGACGTTTTCCACGCGCAACTGATGCCTTTCGCCTGTACAGTATAAGCATCGATTTCGATGCGCTGCCATTCGTCCCATTCCATTAACTCGCGCAGACGGTCGAGACAGGCCGGCAAGTCGCCGACATTGCTGCGGTTTAACGGCACTTGCGTCGGGGTGGTATGGCCGGGGCGGATCGCGTTTTTCCGCCGCAATTCCCATTTGTCTTTATCTAGCTTTTCGGCGAGCAAGTCTAGTGCACGCTCGATGGCGAACGCTTGTTCACTATGGCCAAAGCCGCGAAAAGGGGCGGCATATGGATGATTCGTGTAGACACATAGCGAATCACACCAGACATTTTCGATATGATATGGCCCGGTGCAGTCAACAGCGGCGGCGCGGCTGACATCGATTGCTTTATCGGAATAGGCGCCTCCGTCAAATAAAAACAGAATTTCCGCCGCTTTAATATAGCCGTCGTTGGTGGCGCCAAGCTTGACGGCTGCTTCCAATCCGATATGGACCGGAGAGGTGATCATATCTTCTTCCCTTGTATTCCAAACTCTCACCTTTCTTCCCCTCACCGCTTTCGCTGCCAGATAGGCGAGAAGCTCAAGCTGCACAGGCGCTTTTCCGCCGTAAGCTCCGCCGACAAGCGGGGTATGAACGACAATGTTGCCAGCATCCTCTCCAAAATAGGTGCTGATAAGCCGTTTAATCATAAACGGCGACTGAGAGGAAGCGGATATCATAATCTGTCCATCTGGAAGGATTTCTGCAGTGGCGCATCTTGTTTCCATTGCTATGTGGTCAGAAGGGGAAAAGGACACGCGCGTTTCCACGACAACGTCGCTTTCCGCCCAGCCCCGTTCCATATTGCCTTTGCGGATTTTCGTGCGATGGGCGATGTTCGTATTTGGCTCGGGATAGGTATGTTTGTTCTTTTGATAGCTTCCTAGCTGTTCATGAATGAGGGGGGCGTCTTCTTTTAGCGCTTCGCTTGGTGTACCGATGGCAGGAAGGGGTTCATAAGCAACATGAACAAGGTTGGCCGCCTTTTCCGCCTGGACAAGCGTATCGGCGACGATGACAGCGACGACTTCGCCGTGATAGCGCACTTTATCAAAAGCGATGGGAGGGCGGTCGCGCAAGTCTTCTCCTGTCAGAGGCAATCCTTCGCCGGTGATGATCGCGCGCACGCCGGGGATGGCGCGCGCCTTTTTGGCATCGATCGCGCGAATGCGCGCATGGGCGTACGGGCTGGTAACGAGTTTGGCATGGAGCATTCCTTTTTCAGTAAAATCGTTCGTATATTTGGCTCTTCCGGTCACTTTATCCCATGCTTCTTTGCGAATGACGCTTTTACCGATGGCCATTGAATCCCTCCTTTTTGCGTTTTGCTTGATGGCATACAGCTAGTCCTCGTTCGCACGGCATCGAAAAAGAATTTTTCTGTGGCGCTTTCTGGTGTCATGCTTTTCCGCCTGCTTTGGCTGTAGGGGGATTTTTGCGTTCCTTCATCTCACAAAACAGGCAGCATGATGATTACGGTGTTGGTTAAAGCGGGGTCGTCTTATGTTGGCCATATAGCGCAATTAACTGACTGCTTCTGTGATAACTGGCTGGCCGGCAAGAAAATGCCCTGCATTGGCATAGCCTGTTTTATCCCGCAGTGCGGTGAGTGTGCTTGCCCGCATTGAATAATCGAAACAGCGGATGGCCGGGCGTTTTGTATGCTGCACCAATCCAGAGGACAGCAAGGCAAACGCATCTTCCGGCAGGCCAATAACAATTAGGAAAAGGGAACGGAATCGCTGCCTTCAAGCGTGTTCCCTGTGAATGGAAACCACATCCGCCAGCTTCGTCTGGCGGCTTAATCGATTCCGGCAATATGTGACATGTTCATGTTGTTTTCTTCTTTGATGCCGGCCCGTTTCGCAGCACGCTGATCATTTCAGCGATGATGCTAATAGCGATTTCTTCCGGGCCGCGCGCGCCGATGGCAAGGCCGACCGGAGAATGAATCCAACTTGGTATTTCGCTGGCGGAAAGCAGCCGGGCTGTGCGCCGTTTAGGCCCTAGCACGCCAAGATAGAAGAGCGGCTGATCCCGCAGCAGCGCGATAATTTCTTGGTCGCGCTGAAAATGATGTGTCATGATGACAACAAAATCGCGCTCATTCAGGCCAAGCTGCGGAACGGTCTTGCTGGGAAAACCGACGACCCATTCGTCGGCATCGGGAAGATGTTCTTTGGAACAAAGCGCCGGACGCCAATCGGTGACGACGATGAAAAACCCGGCTTGTTTGGCGAAAGAAACGAGTGGTTTTGCATCCGGATTGGCGCCGAAAATCACGAGGCGCGGTTTTGGCCAGTAATGTTGGATGTAAAATTGGACGCCGTCGATGATGCATATACCGTTTTTGCCTTGAAAAAGCGGAGCGGAATCAAGCAAACTTCTTAGCTTCGGTGTCATTTCGCCGCAAAATCCGCCAAACCGTCTGCCGCTTTCACTGCAAAAGAAAAAATTTTTCCGTCCGCTCGTTTCCCCGTCAAGCGTTCTTGCCAACAGCACATGTTCCCCGCGATCGAGGCACGCTTTCACGGCCAGCCAATCTGCGCGCATTTCCGCCGTGACCGGTTCGAGAAGAACTTGGATGATTCCATTGCAGCCGGCTCCTTGCCCCCAAGAAAAATCATCTTCTTGTCTCATATCAAATGTTGTCATATGGGCTTGTTGATGTTGCAAAACATCTTTTGCCTGGATGGCGATCGTTTCTTCTAAGCAGCCGCCGCTAAGCAGCCCGGCGGTGCGCCCGCTTTCACTGATCCACATGCACGCTCCTTCTTTTTGATAAGCGGAGCCGTCGATGTGGATAATCGTCGCTAATACTCCTTGTTCATGAGAAGAAGCAATCGCTTCTAATACAGCATGATAGCTTTCCATTTTCGTTTTCCCCGCCGATTTTCATAGAATTAAACATGGTGTGCATCAAGCAAAAATGTGCTTTTTAAGGCGTTTGTGCATACCAAATGGCATGAATGATGTGATGTGGTGCAGCTGGTTATTGAATGAAAAACAAAATAAGGAAATGGCATTTCAGCAAGAGAATTATATAGGCTTTGTTATCATTGTATTCTTTTGGAAAACAGCGATGACTGAAAAATAAAAAAGCCAGCGCTTCGCCATCTCGAAACGCTAGCTTCCTTCCACATTTGAATGATTGTTTCTTTTCCGCTTATTTAACCGTCCGGCTTTTTTGGCGGCTTCACGCAGCAAAAATTCAATATGGGCGTTGACGCTGCGAAATTCTTCTTGCGCCCAGCGTTCGATAATTTCATATAAATCTGGATCGATTCGTAATGGAAAGTTTTTCTTTTTTGCCATAGTGCTCCACAACCATTAATATAGACTGCCGGTGTTAATGACCGGTTGGGTCGCCCGCTCTGAAACAATGGCGACCATTAAGTTATTGACCATATTGGCTTTTCGTTCATCATCTAACTCCAAAATTCCCTCTTTGTCAAGCTGCTCGATCGCCATTTGCGCCATGGAAACGGCACCTTCGACAATTTTCTTTCTTGCGGCTAAAATCGCGATGGCTTGTTGGCGCTGCAACATCGCGCTGGCAATTTCCGGAGAGTAGGCGAGATGCGTAAGGCGCGCTTCGATGACTTCCACTCCGGCTACTTTAAGGCGTTCCTGTAACTCAGCGGCAAGCACGTCGGAAATAACGTCTGCATTGCCTCGTAACGTTATTTCATCATCATCGGTAAATGTGTCATAAGGATATTTCGTGGCAACATGGCGGATGGCTGCTTCACTTTGAATCTCTACAAACTGTTCGTAATCGTCCACATCGAAAATGGCTTTCGCGGAGTCGATGACGCGAAATACGATGACAGCGGCGATTTCAATCGGGTTTCCTTGCACATCATTTACTTTCAGCTTGCTGCTCGTAAAATTGCGGACACGCAAAGAAACTTTTTGCCGAATTGTTAACGGAACGGTCAGAAATAGCCCGCTATCGCGGATGGTGCCTAAATAGCGGCCAAAGAAAATCAGCACTTTCGCTTGGTTGGGCTGCACAATGGTAATGCCGCTTGCTAATGCGACAGCAATAACGACAAATAGAACAGTAATAACGATTTGCTGCTGAAGAAAACTAACAAGCGCTCCCGCCACTAGTATGGCAATGCAAATAATCCCAATAAAACCGTTCATATGCCATGCCTTTGTTTCTTTCATAAGCATCCTTCTCCTTAATATTGATTTTATATCATAATGATATCATATTTTGAAATAAATGTAAAATTGTTTTTTCATTTTTTCGCTTGTCCATCATTGGCAGCGCGCCATAAACGTCGCGATGGCGCAGAAGACTTAGCGGTTTTTGCTATATTAGGGCAGATAAGGTGATCGCCTTGGAAAGTTGCTGATAGAGTGCGTTTGCGGTAAGATGAAAGAAAAAGAGAAAAACAGTTGCAGCAAGGGAGAAGAGGTGCGTTTATTTGACAATATCTTTGGAAGCGTTGTTGGCGTTATGGAAAATCATTGCGATTGATATCATTTTATCCGGCGACAACGCGGTTGTCATTGCGATGGCGACGCGGAAGCTACCGAAGCACCAGCAAAATCTGGCGATTTTCTGGGGAACAGGAGGTGCGGTGCTTTTACGCATCGTATTTGCGACAGTCATTGTATTTTTGCTGAAAATTCCGTTTGTTCATTTAGCGGGCGGATTGTTGTTGCTTTTGATCGCCTATAAAGTGCTCATTGAACATAATGAAGAAACGAACATTCAGTCATCTGACCGCCTTATTAAAGCGATTGCTACCATTATTGCGGCGGATGCGGTGATGAGTTTGGACAATGTCGTTGCCATTGCCGGAGCGTCGGAAGGACATATCGGCATGATTGCATTTGGGGTGGCGATCAGTATCCCGATTATGATTTTCGGGTCAAAAGCGATCATGAAAATCATGGAAAAATATCGCTGGATTGCTTACATCGGTTCAGGTATTTTAGCATGGACAGGCGCGAAAATGATGATGGAAGACGAAGGGTTTATGCGTTTTCTCCATTTCCGGGAAGGCCCGCTTACATATGCTGTTAGCGCCGGATTAACGGTCTTTGTGTTAGCAGCTGGGTATATCACCAATAAAAAAGCGGAAAGCAGAGAAGGAACGATTGTGTAATGGTGGGATTTCTCCATGCGGGGATATCCCTTTTTCTTTCATACAGTTTTAAGGAAAAAAGGGGGAGAAGGGAGATGCAGCTTCAAAACATTTTAGTGACAGGGCGGCTGTATTCAATCATGGCGCAGCTATTAGAAGAAAAGAAGATCAATAAAAATTTTCGTTTTGTTGCTGAAAGCGAAGTTTGCCGCGACGATTTTTTTTGGGCGGATGCGTATGTCGGATTTCGCCCAGTGCCTTGCTTTGAATTTGGCAACATTCGTTGGGTGCATTCTCTCGGAGCGGGAGTAGACGCGTTTTTATGGAATCGAGAATGGAAAGAAGATGTGTTATTGACGAGGACGGTCGGTTCATTTGGCGAGCAAATTAGCGAATATTGCCTGAGCTACATACTTCGAGATTTACAGTGCCATGATGTTTATGGATGGTACCAGTCGCAGCGGAAATGGAAGCAGGTCGAGCCGCAGCGGTTGCGGAATCAGTGCATCGTCATTTGCGGAACAGGGGAGATCGGGCAGCAGATCGCCCGCCATTTGCAAATGTTTGGCGTCCAGCCGATCGGCATTTCGCGAAGCGGACAAATGAAACCGCATTTCGCGGCGGTATTTCCGATGCATCAGGCAAGTGAAGTGCTGCCAAAAGCGGATTGGGTCATTGCCGCGCTTCCTTTGACAAAGCAAACGTATCATTTATTGGATGAGAAGTTTTTTGCCCTTTTGAATAACGCTAGTTTTATGAATGTGGGCAGAGGGGCAACTGTTGATGAGGTCGCGTTGTGGAACGCATTGGAAAGACGGCATGTGCGCCTTGCGGTTTTGGATGTCGTCGAAAATGAGCCGTTGCCGCCGGAATCCCCGCTTTGGCAGCATCCGAACGTTATTATCACCCCGCATATTGCCGCATTGACATCACCAGAGGAAGCAGTGGATTGCTTTTTGCAAACATTGCAGCGAATTGAAGCAGGGGAACCGCTTGGCAACAAAGTGGATGTCCAGAGAGGATATTAAAAGCGGGCGCGTCCGGAACGGATGCGCCCGTTGGCGTAAAACGAGGGGGAGAGGCTCAGCGGTCGACAACGACAATATAAGTTGCTTTCATTGGACCGTGCACTCCAACGACTAAGTTCATTTCAATATCCGCCGAGTTGCTTGGGCCGGTGATAAAATTGATGCATGAAGGGACGAGATGCCCCTTTTCGATCTGTTCATGAATATAAGCGGCTGCCTGAGTCATGCGCGGCACAATGGTGCTTTTGGCGACGATGGCGATATACGTTTTTGGCAAGAAGCTGACGGTTCGTCCCTTTCCGTTTCCGCTAAATAACACGACCGTTCCTGACTCGGCAAGCGTGATGTCGCTAAATGTGATGCCGACATTTGCTTTGTCCGCAAAGTCGATGTTTTTTCTGCCGGCGGAAGCGTCCCAGATGTGGACATCGGTATTTTCTTTCGGCCATTCGTCGCGCAATAAATGCGTCAATCCGTATTCGGCAAAGCGTGGATCGTCCCATGTCACGACAGGGCCGCCCCCGTGATTGGCGACCACTTCCTTTAATGTTTCTTTTAGTTCAGCGGATGTTGTTTCGACACATTGGGTATGAATGCGCGGACATTGCGCTTTCAACGCCTCCAATAATTCATCTTGGCTATAGCCTTGAAATACGGTCCATTGCGGCTGATGGCGCCAGTGCGGCCGGGGCACCCTTTCGGTGCGCTGTTTGCGCCCGAGCCGGTCGGCGATAGTTTGCAAAAACTTGTCACGGTTATGAATCGTCCCAGTCTGCATTATTTTCCGCCTCCTTTTTGATGTTCGCGAAACCAATCGCGGAACCGTTCTTTGTTTGGCGCAGGAAACTCGCGAATTTCCGTCCATGCTTTCAGCGGTCCGGGACCTTTGGAAATACGGTCATCATTTGTAAACGGCGCCAACGCGCTCGGAGCGACTTTGGAACCGAACTTGTAAAAGAACGAAGAAGCCGCACCAAGGCCAAACGCTTTCATCGCCAATTTTTCCGAAATCGGCGCTTTTCCTTCGCGTTCGACGATCACTTGGCGGTGTTTCAGCAACAGTTCGTGAAGCGGAATTTTGACCGGGCATGCTTCCGTACAAGCCGCGCAGAGCGAGGAGGCGTACGGCAGTTCTTTATAGTCGTCATATCCTCCCAATAATGGCGAAAGAACGGCGCCAATCGGACCGGAATAAATCGATCCATATGAATGTCCGCCAATGTGACGATACACCGGGCATACGTTGACACAGGCGGCGCAGCGTATGCATTGCAATACCGGCTGAAACTCTGTGCCGAGAATGTTGGAGCGGCCGTTATCGACGATGACTAAATGAAACTCTTCCGGACCGTCCACGTCCCCTTCATCGCGCGGGCCTGTTAGTACTGTAATATAGCTTGTTAATTTTTGCCCAACGGCACTTCGCGTTAACAAACTGACAAGCACTTCCATTTCTTCAAACGTTGGGACGATGCGCTCCATTCCCATGACGGTGATTTGCGTTTTGGGAAGGGCGGTAACTAAATCAGCGTTGCCTTCATTAGTGACGAGCGTAATCGATCCGGATTCGGCAATGGCAAAGTTGCATCCGGTGATGCCGATATCGGCGGTTAAATATTCGCGGCGCAACGTTTTACGGGCATGAAGCGCCAATTCTTCCGGTTTTTCCGTTTGCTTGTAGCCGAGTTTTTCGCGAAAGACATCGCGAATTTGCTCTTTATTTTTATGAAGCGCCGGAGCGACGATGTGCGAAGGAGGATCGTGATCGTCGATTTGCAAAATGTATTCGCCAAGGTCTGTTTCAATGACTTCGCAGCCTGCTGCTTCCAATACGGCGTTTAAGTTGATTTCTTCCGTTACCATCGATTTCGATTTGACGATTTTTTTCGCCTTTTTTCGGATGACGACATCACGGATATAATTGTTTGCTTCTTCCGCAGTTTGCGCAAAAAAGACGTGGCCGCCGCGTTTGGCAACGTTTTCACTTAATTGCATTAAATAATAATCCAAGTTTTCTAACGTATGCTGGCGAATTTCTTCTCCGAGTGCGCGCCACTCTTCCCAGTTTCCGAGTTCCTTGGCCGCCTCGAGCCGTCTTGTGTGCAACCGTTCTTGCGCTCCAGCGACCGCGCCGCGCATAAACGTGTTATGAAGGTTTGTTTCGACCCGTTCGTGGAAATTCGCGTTTCCAATTTTCATCGGCATGCCCAATCCCTCCTTTTATCGGCTGTTAAGTACTTCAGCGATGTGCATCACTTTGATCGGCTTTCCTTGCCGCTTGATGCGTCCGCCAATGTTCATCAAGCAGCCGCAATCCGCTCCGATTAGATAGTCCGCATGGATTTCTTCGATATGTTCAATTTTTTCATCCACCATTTGCTCGGAAATCGGCCCCATTTTGACGGAAAACGTTCCGCCAAACCCGCAGCATTGATGGGCATTTGGCAATGGGACGATTTCTAATCCTTTGACATGTTTCAAAAGTTTGAAAGGAGCTTCTTTGACGCCGAGCAAACGTGTCATATGACAAGAGGTATGGTATGTCGCGCGCCCTTGCAGCGAAGCGCCAACGTCTTCTATTTTCAATACATCGACGATGAATTGAGTAAGTTCGTACGTTTTATCAGCGAGCGCTTTCGCTTTTGGCTCCCATTCCCGGTCTCCTTGAAAAATGTGCGGATATTCTTTAAACATTGTGGCACACGAGCCAGAAGGCGTGACAACATAATTAGCGTGTTCAAACGTACGGATCATATGTTTCATCGCTTCTTTTGCTTCTTTCACATAACCGCTGTTGTAAGCCGGCTGACCGCAGCACGTTTGCGCTTCCGGAAAATCAATCTCGCAGCCTAACCGTTCGAGCAGCTCGACCGTTGCTTTTCCAACGTTTGTATGGAATAAGTCGACAAGACAGGTGACGAACAAGGAAACTTTCATTGTCAATCCCCTCTTCCAAGTAGTATCAACTATGGCAGTGAAAAGATTGGGTGAACTGATCATCTGATGACTTTATAAACATTATATACTATTTTCAATGATAAAAAATATACTTTATTCAATTTTGCAAAAACAATAACTTTTTTATAGTAAAATAAAGCGCCCGGCAGTTTTAGCGGACGCTTATCGCGAATAAATATATTTATGAAGCACATTCTCCACGTTGGTCAAATGCTGAAGCATTCTCTCTTGTGCGGCGGCGGCATTTTTCTCTTTAATGGCATTGAAAATTTTTATATGTTCTTCGAGGAGCTTTTCCGTTGTCGTTTGCTTGGAAAACAGCCAAATCCGCCGCGTTTCCCGCATTGTTTCGATCATCATTTCCGATACGCTGTTCATTAAGCTGACTAAAATGGGATTGTGGGAGGCGGCAGCGACCGCCATATGGAAAGCAAGGTCGGCTTTTTCGCCAAGCTCGTTGTTTCCGATGCCTTTCTGCATTTCATGCAGGGCTTGTTCCATCGCTGTTAAATCGTCATCGGTCCGTTTTTCCGCAGCTAAGGAGGCGGCTCCTACTTCCAGCAATTTGCGCACTTCGAGCAAATGCCAAATATCTTCTTTATTCATTAGCACAGCGACGGAAAGCGGAAACGTAAGCACCGTTGGATCGAATTCACGCACATAAGTGCCTTCCCCTTGTTTTAATTCGATGAGTCCCATTGCTTTTAAAGCGGTCAGCGCTTCGCGAATGGCCGCTCGGCCCACTTGAAATTTTTCAGCAAGTTGTTGAACGGAGTCCAATTTATCTCCAGGCTTTAATGCACCGCTCTTGATCATCTGAAAAATTGCTTCTGCTACTTCTTCATAAATTTTTTTCGTTTTAATTTGTTTAATTTCCAATGTATTCCCTCCGATACAGGCATAACTTGATAATGCAGCTTTTGAGTTTTTGTTTTTTCAACGATGGTGTTAAAAACGATAACGTTGTCTCTATTATACATGGAATGTGACGGAAATAAGCAATTTTCATTTTTAAAAAGATAGATGATCGGCCGCAAAAGTGATGGAAAAAGTTATTTTTCGGTCGGGGAAGTTTGCGCATAATGAGGACATGTATAAAAGCATTAAGACGATCTTGGATATCTCAATTTATGCTGTTTTTTTCAATCTAGCTTATATTAAGAAGATACAAAAGAAAAATTTATTTTTCAAACGAACAAAAAATTAAAAAAATTAAAAAAGTGTATTGTTTTTTTGCTGAATCACCTCTATAATTTGACTCGAACAGCATTTTATTATCTGATCATCTGATGACTTGATGAACAAACATTTTAGTTTCATAACGTTTTTCGAAACCGATTACATCGGAAACAGAAAACTAGAGGAGGGCTGTCCATGGAATGGAAGCAAGATTTTACACCGATTGCTGATCATCTTTGGCTATCTGCGATTGTTGCACTTATTCCGATTTTGTATTTTTTCTGGGCGTTGGCTGTTAAACGGATGAAAGGACACATAGCCGGGGTTACTACATTGCTTATTGCTTTGGTAGTATCTGTAATCGCTTACAAAATGCCGGCGGGAATGGCTGTGATGTCGATGACACAAGGGGCGGTTTACGGACTGTTGCCAATCGGCTGGATTATTATCACTTCTGTCTTTTTATATAAATTGACCGTCAAATCCGGCCAGTTTGATATTATCCGTAGTTCCGTGCTGTCCATTACGGAGGACCGCCGTTTGCAAGCTTTATTGATAGCGTTCTCATTTGGGGCGTTTCTTGAGGGGGCGGCTGGATTTGGGGCGCCAGTAGCGATTTCCGCTGCGCTGCTTGTCGGCTTAGGGTTTAACCCGTTGTATGCGGCGGGAATTTGTTTGATTGCCAATACGGCACCTGTCGCCTTCGGGGCTATCGGGATCCCAATTACTGCGATGGAAGGGCCAACAGGCATCCCGGCGATGGAAATTTCGAAAATGGTAGGGCGACAATTACCTTTCTTGTCAGTATTTATCCCGTTCTACCTTGTCCTGATTATGGCCGGATGGAAAAAAACAGTAGAAGTGTTGCCAGCAATCATTGTATCAGGGGTTTCCTTTGCGATTACGCAATATGCTACTTCTAACTTTTTAGGCCCTGAACTTCCGGACATTTTATCTGCCTTAGTTTCGCTGTTTGCGCTTGCTATCTTTTTAAAGTATTGGAAGCCAAAAAGCACGTATCGTTTTTCAACGGAATCGGAAGTGGCGGCATCAGCCCAAGCAAACCGTGCCTCCCATACAAGCGGGGAAGTATTTAAAGCTTGGTCTCCGTTTTTAGTGTTAACCGCATTTATTTCCTTATGGGGAATTCCGCAAGTGAAAGCGGCGCTAACCGGGCATTATGAAGGAACAAACGGGCTTTTAAAGCTGGTCAATGAGATTGGTTCTCATTTAACGTTTGCGCCAGAAGTGCCGGGATTGCACAATAAAATCATTAGCGCAAGCGGTCAGCCGATTGCGGCAGTATACAAATTAGAGCTGCTCGGCGCAGCTGGTACAGCGATTTTGTTGGCTGCGGTGGTAACGAAATTTATTATAAAAATGTCTTGGAAAGATTGGGGACGTACGTTTGTCGAGACATTGGATGAATTAAAGTTTCCGATTATGACCATCGCCTCCGTTGTCGGGTTTGCGTACGTAACAAACGCTTCCGGCATGAGCACGACGCTTGGGATGGCGCTGGCGAAGACAGATGCCTTGTTCCCGTTTTTCTCGCCGTTTTTAGGATGGCTCGGCGTGTTTATTACCGGTTCCGATACGTCCTCGAACTTGTTGTTTGCCAACTTGCAAAAAGTGACAGCGACTTCTATCGGAATGGATCCAGTTTTGGCGCTGGCGGCAAACTCTTCCGGCGGGGTTGTTGGAAAGATGATTTCACCGCAATCGATCGCAGTCGCTTGCGCGGCGGTAGGATTGGCGGGAAAAGAATCCGATTTATTCCGGTTTACGATAAAGCATAGCATTTTCTTGATTATTTTGATAGGAATTCTTATTTTCTTGCAATCGAACGTTTTGTCATGGATGATTCCATCATAGCGTTTGGAGAGGGACAGCGCCTAGCGGCACATGGATTGCCTGCTAGGCTCCGTCCTTTTTCCTTCGTTGGATAACATTCGGATGCCGTCAATAAAATATGAAAATTTAAGAAGAGAAAGGGTGAGAACATTGATTTCTAATGATGTAAAACAGCGATTCATCCGCATCGTCGGAGCGGAAAATTATGATGATTCACAGGCAGGAAGACTTGTATATTCCTATGACGCAACGCCGCAGTTTCAGTCTCTTCCGGATGCGGTGATTGCACCAAGAAATACGCAGGAAGTGTCGGAAATTGTGAAAATTTGCAATGAGCACCGCATTCCTATCGTTCCGCGCGGGTCAGGGACAAACCTTTGTGCTGGCACATGTCCGGTTGAAGGCGGGATTGTTCTCGTTTTTAAACATATGAACAAAATTTTAGAGATTGATGAGGAAAATTTAACTGTGACCGTTCAGCCTGGGGTCATAACACTTGACTTAATTAAAGCGGTAGAGGCAAAAGGGCTATTTTATCCGCCAGATCCAAGTTCTATGAAAATTTCTACGATTGGCGGAAACATTAATGAAAATTCGGGGGGATTGCGCGGGTTAAAATATGGGGTTACCCGCGATTATGTGCTGGCACTGGAAGTCGTGCTGCCAAACGGGGAGATCATCCGCACCGGCGGCAAATTGGCGAAAGATGTGGCCGGATATGATTTAACCCGCTTGTTCGTCGGTTCTGAAGGAACGCTCGGCGTTATTACGGAGGCAACGTTAAAATTAATTCCGATGCCGGAAACGAAGAAAACGATGCTTGCGTTGTATCAAGACTTAGAAGCGGCCGCGCGGTCCGTTTCCAAAATTATTGCCAATAAAATTATTCCGGCAACGCTTGAGTTTCTCGACCAGCCGACATTAGAAGTCGTCGAGGCATATGCGCAAATCGGCCTGCCAACCGATGTTAAAGCCGTGCTGTTAATCGAGCAGGACGGACCGCATGAAATTGTGGAGCGCGATATCAAGAAAATGGCGGAAATTTGTAAAAAAGAGCAGGCCGTGTCGGTGCAGCTTGCTCGTTCTGAAGAAGAAGCGGAAGCGTTGCGGACAGCACGGCGCACAGCATTATCCGCGCTTGCCCGCCTCAAACCGACGACGATTTTAGAAGATGCGACAGTGCCGCGTTCCGAAATTGCGAAAATGGTCAAGGCGATTAATGAGATTGCTGAAAAATACAATGTGAAAATATGTACGTTTGGCCATGCGGGAGACGGCAATTTGCATCCGACATGTCCAACCGATGCGCGCGACCGCGATGAGATGGAAAGAGTCGAAAAGGCGTTTGCGGAAATTTTCGCGAAAGCGATTGAGCTTGGCGGAACGATTACAGGCGAACACGGGGTCGGGGCGATGAAAGCACCGTATTTAGAATGGAAGCTTGGCGAAGCAGGAATTGCCGCGATGAAGGCCATTAAGCAGGCGCTGGATCCAAATAACATTATGAATCCTGGCAAGGTATTTGCGAAAAGTACAAGAAAACGGGTGGTGGTAACACGATGACGACCGAAAAAGAACGAGCGATCATGCAAACGGAGTTTCAAAAACGGATGGATGAAGATGAACTGATGAACTGCATGCGCTGCGGATTTTGTTTGCCGACATGCCCGACATATATTGAATCGGGATTTCAAGAATCCCATTCTCCGAGAGGGCGCATCGCTTTAATGAAGGCGGTCGTCGATGGCCTGATCGATCCGGATGAAGATGTCGAGCGTTCGTTAAATATGTGTTTAGGGTGCCGGGCGTGCGAGCCGGTCTGCCCTTCCGGAGTTCGCTACGGCCATTTGCTTGAGGAAGCGCGGGATATCATTCAACAAAATAAAAAGCATTCTTTTCCAGTCCGCGTTGTCCGTAAACTCGTATTCGATGAATTGTTCCCATATCCGAAGCGGATGCGAATCGCCACCGCATTGCTTGGGGTGTACCAACGGTCCGGATTACGGTCATTTGCCCGGAGAACCGGACTGTTAAAGGTATTGCCTTCTTCTCTGAGAGACATGGAAAAAATCTTGCCGGACGTTCCGGCGCTGAAAGAGATGAAAGAGCGGCCGCGGCATCTGGCATCCGAGGGGGCTCCGAAGCGGCGGGTCGCTTTTTTCTCAGGGTGTTTAATGGACACGATGTTTATGCCGACGAATGATGCGACGATGCGCTTATTGCAGCTGGCCGGATGTGAAGTCATTATTCCGGAGTCGCAAACGTGCTGCGGCGCACTGCATGGGCATGGCGGGGAGAAACAAAAAGCGAAAGAACTGGCGAAACAAAACATCCAAGCGTTCGAACAGCTCGATGTCGACTATGTTGTTACGAATGCCGGCGGTTGCGGCGCATTCTTAACAGAGTATGACCATTTATTGAAAGACGAAGCGGAGTGGAGCGAACGAGCAAAAACGTTTGTCGCAAAAATCAAGGATATTTCCGAAGTGCTCGTTGAATTGGATTTCCATAAAAAAGGTCTGAAAGTGAAGCCGCAAGTCGTTACGTATCAAGATTCATGCCATTTGCGGAACGTTATGAAGACATCGGCATCGCCAAGAAAACTGCTCCGGTCGATTCAAGGAGTAGAATTCCGCGAGATGAAAGACGCGGATCGCTGTTGCGGATCTGCGGGCATTTATAATATCGTCGAGCCGGAAATGTCGATGCAAATTCTTGACTATAAAATGGAAATGGCCAAGCAGACAAAAGCGTCAACGATTGTCACGGCAAATCCAGGCTGCCTTTTACAAATGAAGCTTGGAATTGAACGGGCAGGGTTGTCCAATCGCGTCCGCGCCGTTCATATTGTCGATTTTTTGCTGGAAGCGGTTGAGCGAGCTCAGGAGGCCGAACATGAAGAACACGTCCGCAAAACATCATGACGAAAAACTGCCGGATATGCCAAGCATGCGAAAAAATCCCGCTAAAAAGCGGGATTTTTTCGTATAAGGGGTTTTACGGCGAGGAACTGACGAGTTTTTGTATTGTGCTTAGCGCTTTTCCAGTGCCGATCGCTACCGCTTCAAGCGGGCTTGGAGCGGTATGGATAGGAACGTGCAGCTCCGCGCTTAGCCAATCTTCGATGCCATGAAGAAGGGCGCCGCCCCCGCATAAAACAATGCCGCGGTCGATAATATCACCGCTGAGTTCGGCAGGGCATTCTTCCAAGACGGTCCGGATGGCGCTAAGAATTTGCGAAAGCGATTCTTCCATCGCTTTTTGCACTTCTGTGGAGCGCAACGGGACAGCCTTCAGAAAGCCGGTCACTAAATCGCGGCCGTGAATGACCATCGTCCGTTCTTCATGGATCACTGGCGCATAGCCGATTTCGATTTTTATTCGTTCCGCCGTTTGCTCGCCAATGAGCAAATTATAACGTTGCCTTACGTATTGGATGATATCTTCGTCCAGTTGATTACCGCCTATGCGAAGTGACTGGCATGCCACCACTCCGCCAAGAGAAATAATCGCTGCTTCTGTTCTGCCAGCGCCCAAATTGACGACGACATTGGCTACCGGTTCATCCACCGGCAAATCGGCTCCAATTGCTGCGGCGATTGGCTCCTCAAGCAAATAGACATGTTTGGCGCCGCAATGTTTTGCCACTTCATAAATGGAGCGCCGTTCAACGGAAGTAGAATGGAAAGGAGCGCTGATTATAATATTTGGTTTTTTTATAGAAAAACCGATTCGCTTGCTGGCGAGCTTAAACATTTGTTTCAGCATGACGACGGTTTTGTCAAAATCTGCAATAACGCCATGTTTTAATGGATATATTGTTTCGATGTGGCTAGGAGTTTTTCCGATCATCATTTTCGCTTCCGATCCAATGGCAACCACTTCATTCGTTTGGGTGTCGAAAGCGATAACGGCCGGCTCGTTAAAGACAATTCCTTTATTTTTGCTGTATAGTAATATATTCATCGTTCCTAGATCGATTCCGATTTCGGAAGAAGTGAACATTGTCCACACCTGCCTTTCGTAACGATTATCTGTCCAAAATTTGCCGGAAAGAGCGGCAAATCTTGATAGATGCAAGCATAACATATAGGCTCATACATATATATGTTTCGGCTTCCCTTTATTATTTATGACGATATGATGACGATGTTAAGCCGGAATGTGTTGGTGTTAAATTTTTCTATATTAGAAAAAATCACGATGATATTGTGCCAAATGACGTCTTTAGATTCATAAAAACAGCGCTGCTTTTGCCAAATTCCTGCAATTTTATATAGTGAGCATAAAAAAAAATGTATAAAATCACAAAAAAGGGGAAATGAATAGTAGCGTAAAGTTTTCCAAGTATTCCCCCGATCCCCTATGAATATATACAATGCCCTCCATAAAGGAGGGCGCTTTTTTCGAAAATAAAAAACTCTCTACCATATCAAGTATAACTTACTTAATATGTCAGAGAGTTTTTTATTGTTTTCTTATAACCGTTTTGCGCCAACATACTTTGATTTCCAGTACGAATTGCTTAAGCTGTCAATTTTTACTCCTTTCGATACAGCGTGAATAATTCGATTGTTACCTATGTAGATTGCCACATGGGAAACGCCTTTTTTAGTTTTAGAAGTATTAAAAAACACGAGATCGCCTGGGCGCAAATTCGATTTGTGCACCGCTTTTCCTTTTTGGTACATTTGCTTGGAAGAACGTGGTAAAATCTTTCCGACTTTTTTATGTGTATAATAAACGAATCCCGAACAATCGAATCCTTTTGGTGTTGTTCCGCCATATCGGTATGGAGTGCCAATCAATTTTTTCGCTTCGGCGATCAACAATCCTGGATTGACAGCCGCTTCTGCGCTAGAAGTATGTGCAAACAATGAAGAGAACACAACTAGAAATGATAGTGAAACTAGTGTGACAAATTGTTTCATTTTTGTTAAACCCCCGGCACCAAGTTTTCTGATTCGACTTGTTCCGACTTATAGTATAACAGAGGAGCTGCCGCTGTTCTTTTACAGTTGAATTAAATAATATTACAGGAAAGTTACAAACATATCACCTGCTATTAAGTTCTCCTATAACTTTTTTGCCATACCATAGACAGCAGTACATTAGTTGGTTTTATGCAATACTTATGTACCAATAAGGCTGATAATGTCATAAAATGTCGAAAAAATAGGAATGGGGTAGGGGGGAATGGGGGAAATAATATTTCTATAATTATATTAAAAAGAAGTCGAATTTAAGCTTATGGTGATGATTTATGCCGAAAGGGATCGAATACGAATATACATTGTTTATTTTGTCTGCTGTTTTTCTTGTTGTGACCGCACAGCTATGGCTTCATCGTGTTGCGAAAAAGAAATTGTTATCATCGCTGTTTCAAACTGCTCCTCGGTTGACGGGGAGTTTTTATGTCATCGCCGTAGTGCTGCTTTTTAGCGGAACGATATATATCAATTACTTGGAAAAAGAACAACAAAAAGAATATGAAGAAGGCGCTAAAAATGTTGCGAGGCTGCTGGCTGACAATTTGACAAGCATGCATCATGAACGGTTGAATGAGCGGACGAGCGAAAACGATAAAACGTATTTGCACATTTTGCAGCTGATGACGCGCTGGCAAAACGATCATCCGGAAATATTGAGTGTGTACACGCTGAAAAAGAATGAGCGCGGGGAGCATTATTTTGTTGTCGATCCGGAGGCGGATTACAACCGGAACGGGAAGATCGACGGAAAGAGAGAGCAGCGCGTGCCGATTGGCACCGTTTATCGCACATATCTTCCTGAACTGGAGATGGCTTTTCAAGGAAAATTTGCCATGGAGGAACATCCGACCACAGACAGATGGGGAAAAAGCATCGGGGCGTTTATGCCGATATTCAAAGCAGATGGAACGGTGGACGCAGTTTTGGGAATTGACTATGATGCGAACACGTATTTGAAAAAATTAGAGAACGAGCGCCAGAAAGGAATGTGGATCAGTTTCCTCGTTTTTCTCGTCTGGGAAGCAGTTTATATATTAGGGGTATATGCGCAAATCGGCCGGAAGCTGTTTGCCAAACATAAGCAAGAACTTGAAGTCAGCGAAAAACGGTTTAAACGATTGTCGGAAATGACGACGGAAGGGATTATCGTGCATGCGCACGGAAAAGTAATAGAGGCTAACAAAGCAGCATGTCAGTTGTTCGGATATGTCGAAAAAGAAATCATTCATATGCCTATTCAAGATTTAGTGATTCCCGAATCGCTGAAAAATGCGGGACGGTGCCAAGAAGGAAAATGTGCAATTCAGCTGCGAAGAAAAGACGGAACAATTTTTAACGCGGAAGTCGTTCAATACGAGTATGACTATGGCGCCAATAAAAAAGTAAATGTCGCGGCGATTCGCGATATTACGGAACGGAAAAACAGTAAAGAAAAGAGGCAATGCATCGCTGTTCACGATGATTTGACAGGGCTGCCAAACAAGGAGGTGCTGCATCGGGCGATCGCGGAAAAAATTCAAGAAGCGTCTTGCCGCCGGGAAGAAGTGGCGGTTATGCTTTTAGAAATCAGCGGCATGAAGACCATTAACGACTTTTACGGATATTCCGTCGGCGATCAAGTGTTGTTGCGGGTTGTGGAAGAATGGAAAAAACGATGCGATGAAAGCATTTTGCTGGGAAGATGGAGCGGAAACGAATTTATCGCCGTTTTGTCTGGGAGTACGAAAGAAAAAGCGAAAGCGTTGGCGAATCAGTTGAGCGAAATCGCTGATGAACCGGTGGTGGTTGACGGCCTCGAATTGTATGTTATGATAAAAATTGGAATCAGTCAATATCCGAAAGACGGAACCAATGCGAAAACATTGATCCGGAAAGCGGATATTGCGCGGTACAAGCTGCGGCAAAATGCAGCAAGCCAATTTTTGTTCTTTGAAAAGCCAATGACTCGGGAGATTCAAGAAAAAATTGCGACAGAGCAGGAATTGCGCCGCGCGCTGGAAAGAGAGGAGTTTGTCCTTTATTATCAACCGCAAATTCAGTTGGACACTGGCATGGTGACAGGCATGGAGGCGCTGATCCGCTGGAATCATCCTGAAAAAGGGTTGATATCGCCTTATGCGTTCATCTCTGTTGCAGAACAGACGGGAATGATTATTCCAATTAACGAATGGGTTATCCGGATGGCATGCCAGCAAACGAAACAACTATTAAAGGACTTTCCAAATTTATCGGTGTCCGTCAACTTATCTCCGTATGAATTTGAAAACCGCCGTTTCGTTCATAAGCTTGTGAAACTGTTAGAAGAGACAGGGATACCGCCGCATCATTTAGATTTGGAAATTACGGAACGAATGACGATGGATACGGAAAAAGCGATTGCCATTTTAAAAAGGCTGAAATCTATCGGCGTTACGATCAGCATGGATGACTTTGGAACGGGATACAGTTCGTTAAGCTATTTGACTGCCCTTCCGATTGACCGCTTAAAAATTGACCGCTCATTTGTGCGAAACATTCACGGGAAAAAAGAAGCGATTTTGCCGGCCATTATTCGCCTCGGGCATAATATTGGCGTGAAGGTGCTTGCCGAAGGGGTAGAGACAGAAGAGGAAGTTGCATACTTGAAGGATAAGCATTGCGATGAAGCGCAAGGGTATTATTTCGCCCCGCCGCTGTCGTATGAGGAGTTAATCGTGTTTCTTTGCGAGCATCATTATAAAAAGCTGCACGTACAGGAGAGAAAATGATGGATATTATGTGGAGAATTGCGGAAGATAAAATTCGCGAAGCGATGGAAAACGGTGAATTTGACAATCTTCCCGGCTTCGGGAAACCGCTGGAGCTGGAGGATTTGTCTCATATTCCCGAAGAGCTGCGAATCGGTTATCTAATGTTAAAAAACGCTGGCTATGTCTCTGAAGAAATCAAGTTAAAAAAAGACGTTATGACGCTGGAAGATTTATTGCGCTGCTGTGATGATGAAGCGGAAAAAGAAAAGCTGAAGAAAAAGCTCAATGAAAAATTGCTGCGGTGGAATGCGCTTATGAAAAGGCGCAATAAAACGAATTCCCAAGCATTGCGCGATTACCAGCGGCAGATTGACGAAAAATTTCGATGATCGGCAGAAAAAGCTTGCTGTGAAAAAACGGCAAGCTTTTTCATTTTGATGCAAAGTTTCTTGAAAAATGGGAAAACTATCGTTAGGTTTTAACAAATTAGCTTCAGACTATAGAATTTATTGTTGTGCAAAAGGAGAGTGAAAATGGATGAAAACGAGGTGGCTTTTTTTAGCGGCAGCGCTAATGCTCATGCTTCCAACAGGAACATTGGCGGCGCAAAGGGCGCATGACATGGGAACAGACGCCCAGGCATTTGCCGGACATATGTTGGAGCACGGTGAATTAAGTGAACAAAAATGGATGGAAATAGTTAAAAAATACACGCCGGACGACGCAAAGGAATGGCAAAAGGTGTTTGATGAACGGAAAGCGCTGAAAAAACAATTGCAAAACGAACAAGTGAAAAAAGCATTGGACGCCAAACGGGCGGAAATGAAAAAGAAACGGGAAGCAGCGTTTGACCGATTAATCGACCGTCTCGCGAACAAAGAAATAACAAAAGAACAGTTTAAAAATGAGTGGAAACAGCTACATAAACGAAAGGGATGGATGACAAAAACGGAAAAGCAAAAACTTCGCGAACTCCATTATCAAACGTATGAAGCGATGAAAGAAAACGATAAAGAGGCGCTTGCTTCGCTCCTCCCGCAATGGCTGGAGTATATGAAGAAAGAAAATGAACGGTTGGCAAAATGGATTCAAGAAGCGAAGCAAAGATAATATAATGAAGAAAAAGGCCGTGGATTTCTGCACGGCCGTTTTTTATAAAGGGGAAATTCGCATGGGATATCCAGTGATGCTTAATATCGCCAATCAACCCATTGTCGTCATCGGCGGGGGAAAGGTGGCGGAACGGAAAATTCATGGCTTGTTAGAAGCAAAGGCAAAAATTACTGTCGTCGCTCCCTCGGCTACAGAGGGGATTCAACAGTTAGCGGCCGCCGGGAAACTTATTTGGAGGCAAAAAACGTTTTCTCCTGATGATATTAAAGAAGCGTGGATCGTGATTGCAGCAACGAACAACCGGGATGTGAACGAGGCGGTGGCGAAAGCGGCGCATCCTTATCAGCTGCTCAACATTGCCGATGACCCAGAGCGCTCCAATTTTCATGTCCCAGCAGTCATAAGGCGCGGCAGGCTGACGATCGCCGTTTCGACAGGCGGTGCAAGCCCGACCGTCGCGCAGCAAATCCGCCGCCAGCTTGCGGAATGGTATGATGACGACTACGGGCGGTATATCGATTTTCTTTACGAGTGCCGCCAATTTATTTTGCAGAATGTTAACGATGAAAAAAAACGAAAAAAATTGTTAAAATCGATTGCTGATGAATCATTTCGACAGAGGGGAAATTGGGAGGAGGAATTCCGGCGTTTGCTGCAAGTTTACTGAATTGGCAAGAAGAAAAAAGAGCAATTGACACAAAAAGCAATACTGTATATACTGTATATATACAGTATTACTTTTTTTATTTAGAAGAAATGAGTGATAACGATGAATATTATTATATCCAACTCATCCGATGAACCAATTTATCAACAAATTGTCAAACAGATAAAAAACTTGATTATAAAAGGCGAATTGGCGGAAAACGAAATGCTGCCGTCCATAAGAACGCTGGCAAAGGAATTGCAAATCAGCGTGATTACGACGAAAAGGGCATACCAGGAATTAGAAAATGAAGGCTATATTGTGACAGTGCAAGGAAAAGGAACATTTGTGGCAGCGCAAAACAAAGAATTATTAAAAGAAAATCAGCTAAAGATGGTTGAGGAAAAGTTAACAGAAGCAGTCGAAGCAGGAAAAGCGATTCACTTAACTCTGGAAGAAATGCAGGAAATATTAAAAGTCATCTATGAGGAGGGGTAATATGGAACCTATTTTAGAGGTCCGAAATTTGCGAAAAGAATTTCAAGGTTTTTCATTAAAAAATGTTAGCTTTACTTTGGAAAAAGGATATATTATGGGATTTATCGGTCCAAACGGGGCGGGAAAAAGCACGACGATTAAGCTGATTATGAACCTTATTCATAAAGACGGGGGAGAAATTAAAGTTTTTGGTCTCGACAATGTGAAATATGAGAAAGAAATAAAAGAACGGATCGGATTTGTCTTCGACGAAAACTATTTTTATGATGAACTAACCATCTCAGAAGTAAAGCGAGTAGTTGCGCCTCTTTACCGAAAATGGGATAACGAACTATTTCATAAATATATAAAGGAATTTTCATTGCCTTTAAAAAAGAAAATCAAACACCTATCGAAGGGAATGAAAATGAAACTTTCGCTTGCAATAGCATTATCCCATCATGCCGAATTATTAATAATGGACGAGCCAACTTCAGGGCTTGATCCAGTTATTCGAAGCGAGCTGCTTGACATACTATTCACTTTTATACAAGACGAAAACAAGGGCGTGTTCTTTTCAACACATATTACTTCAGATTTAGACAAGATAGCAGATTATATAACATTTATTAATGACGGGGAAATTATATTTTCTTGCCCAAAAGACGAAATAGCGGAAAACTACGGGCTTGTTAAAGGGCCAAAGGAACTGTTGCATACCGATATACAGCAATATTTAATTGGTGTGAAAGAAAACCAATTTGGATTTGAGGCGCTAGTGAAAGATAAGCAAAAGATAAAAAGAATGGCAGGAGACAACATTATTGTGGAGAAGCCTTCTCTGGAAGATATTATCGTGTGTTTTCAAAGGGGGATGTAACGATGTTCCAGCTTATCTTGAAAGATATACTGCTTCTTAAAAAAATATTTTTATTTGCCGCAGCTTATATTATAGTGATGATGATGTTTCTGAAAGAAGATAGCGCAGTCGTTTTTTTTGTTAGTGTCATTGCAGTGACTTACATGCTGATACTATCAGCATGTGCGCATGACGATAAAAACAAGGCTGATATTTTGCTAAACAGTTTTCCGTTAACGCGGCGGACGGTTGTCATGGCAAGATATTGTTCTATATTTGTTTTTAGCGTCACTGCCATTATGTATTACCTGGTGATTGCGCATATATTGCAAATGACGGGTCTGTCTGCGCAAGCCCACAGTGTTTCACTGGAAAACGTGGCAGCTGCGTTATGTGCTGTCATTTTTATTAACAGTGTGTACTTTCCGGTATTTTTTAAATTTGGATATATTCACTCTCGACTGGTGGGCTTTATTTTATTTTTTGGCACATTTGCGCTTGCACCAGCATTTTTTGAACAAGCTGATCATCCGTTGGTGCAAGATGTGATCCATTATTTTTCCCATCTTTCTGAAGGGAAAGAGATGGCCATTGTGGCAGCGGTGATGATGTTATTATTGGCGGTTTCCTTTTTCTTTTCGTTACAGTTTTACCGGAAACGCGAATTTTAATCTGATAGTAATGGAAAAGCAGGGGTCTTGTTTCCATAAAGACCGGCCTGCTTTTTCCTTTTTAATCCTCCCATTGATATGTCCAAAACTGCTCGATTTTCAGCCATTCTAGCGCATCGCCGCCCCGCTTGGCCGCTGCTTTCATCAATCCTTCCGTTTGCGAGCGGTGCGCTTGGATAGCGGCAAGTTTTTTGTCGATAACTGCGCTGACGTCGCGGATGACATCGGGTTTTCCTAAATCTTGTTCGCAGTTTCTGGCAAACGCGACACAGTGAACGGTCGGGCGCTTGTCTTTTGGGAGGCGCTTGAGGGCGCGAATCACCGCGGCGCCGCACGCGTCATGATCCGGATGAACGCTGTAACCGGGATAAAACGTAATGACAAGCGACGGATTCGTTTCCGCGACAATTTCCCCGATCCGGTCGGCCAGCAACTCTTCATCCTCAAACTCTACCGTTTTATCGCGATAGCCGAGCAAGCGCAAATCACTGATGCCGATTGCTTTACACGCTTCTTCAAGCTCTTTTTTGCGAATATGAGGAAGCGTTTCACGGTTTGCAAACGGCGGCACTCCCATATTCCGCCCCATTTCCCCAAGCGTCAAACAGGCGTATGTGATCGGTGTGCCGTTTTCGGCGTGCTGTGCCAATGTCCCGGACACTCCGAACGCTTCATCATCAGGATGGGGGAATACGACTAATATATGCCTTTCCATGAACATTCCTCCTTTGTTAAAATGGCTCGCGGCTTAATTGAAGCGCAACGGCCAGCCTTCCTTCCTGATCGTGTCCGGCCAATAGCAATTGCCCTTTTCCGGTCAGTTCCCAGTCTGTTAACCCTTCTGCATACACCCAGCCGAAATCCAGTTTTAGGCCGACGCGATACGGCCTGTTTCCGGTGATCTTTCCGCGGCTGAAACGGATGAGGCCGTTACGGATATAAGCACCAACGGAAAAAAATCCTTCGTTATGATGAGAAGCGTATGCTCCATTTGTCGTTTCAAGATGAATATATACATCTTGATTGGCAAAGCGGTTTAACGCTGCTTGCACTTCGCAAACATCGATCGGCTGCAAGCGAATCCCTCCTGCTCGTTCATTTTCTACTATTTTACTTGAAGCAAGCAAAAAAGCGAAAATATTTCGTTTATCGAAATTTTAGATTATAATAAATAAAAAAGGCATCTGAGACTCATCAAGTTGATCGCACCAAAACGAAAAAGAGGTGTTTATTGATGAGTTTTCAAGGAAATGGTGTGACGTTTTTAAACTTTGATCATACGTATGCTTCGCAAAAGCAGCTTTTTCATTTTCCGCATGAATGGATCGATTTGACAGATTTATCCCATACAAACTTGTATTGCGAGCCAGCATCATTGCGTGAGATTGAAAGACGCATACGCTTGCGCAAACAAAAGGGAGCGGTGTTCATTGGAAACGGAAACTATCACTATGTTTCTTACTTGCTTATTCAAGAAATAAAGGAACCTTTTACGCTCGTTTTATTTGACCATCATACCGATGTCGGGGCTGGAGATGACCCGGTTATTTCTTGCGGCTCATGGGTGTCGTATGCGCTAAAGCACCCTTATTTAAAAAAGGCAGTCATTATCGGTCCAAATCCTTCACAACAACATCTTCGTTTATCTCCTATTGTTACTGTCTTTCCGAGCGATCATTATGATATTTCTCCTTATGTGCTTTTTTCCATGATTCCTACTCATTGTGTTTATATTAGCATCGATAAAGACGTGCTTTCCCGCGATGATGCGGTGACGAACTGGGATCAGGGGACGATGCCGCTTTCGTTTTTGCTTTCATGTCTGCGGTATTTATTGCTTTATAAAAAAGTAGCAGGCGTCGATGTATGCGGCGAATATCCGCACGCTTCCATCGATGTGTTCAACCCAGTTTGCCGCGAAGCCAACCGGAAAAACGAGCACGCCAATCGCCGCATCGTGGAAACGTGCCTGCACTATACATCTGCATACCCGCTTCTTGTGCAATGACAGGGGCTAGAGCAGCCCCTCAGTACATAATGCGAAATTGTTTTTCATTATGAACGCACGGAATTTCCGATATAGAAACATCGGTTACCTTCGCAAACAATGTTCCTTCCCGGATTGTATCGATAAATAAGCGTATCGCTTCTTCGTTTCCTTGTATTTCGAGCTCCACTGTCCCGTCGTCGTTGTTTCTGACCCAACCAGTTAATTGCCGTTTCAGCGCTTCGTGTTGGGTAAAATACCGGAATCCCACACCTTGAACACGTCCGTGGACAACTAGATGAAACCGTTTCATATCGTTCGCTCCTCGCCATCTTTTTTTCTATTTTCATCATACAATAGCAGAGGCATTTTGCATATATATTATAAGATGGCGTGAATAGGGAATTTCCAGCATGAACGTGCAGGCGTTCCTGCATTTTCCGCAATAACAGGGAAGAGAGATGAACAATGATATTGAGGACATATGATAGAGATAACGAGGGAGTCTGCTATGTCAGACTCCCTCGTTGACAAGCAGCAGTCGATTCGCTTTTTCTTTCACGATGGTTTCCAAAAGAGGGTGGTATCCTAAATAATCGCATAAAATCCATTGTTTATTTGTTGATGAAAGAGAGCGCAGCTTTTTTTCGATAGTTTTCATTAATATGCCAGTAAACAACAAATAAGGAACGACGAAAATTTTTTGATAAGAAGAGCGGCTCGCCTCATATAAACCATCTTCCAATGTTGGACGGGCGGCGGCTAAAAAGCATGTATCGACGCGGGGAACATTGATGTTTTCTTGAAGCAGTCTGGCGATCGCGGCCATATCGCGTTTTGTATCCGGATCGCTGCTTCCGCGTCCAATGAGAAGAACCATCGATTCATGATCCAACGGCACCGTTTGTTCTTTGATCCGGTCAGCAACAATGTCAATCATCGTCTGATGCACGCCAAACGGCTTTCCAAGCACGATGTCAACATGTGGATGGCGTCGCGCCGCTTGCCGGATCGCTTCGGGAATGTCATGTTTCGCATGCCCCGCTGATAAAAGAAGAATCGGAAGGACAATGATGCGCGTCGCGCCTTTTTGGACACAGATGTCGATGCCAGTCGCAATATCGGGAACGGCAAGTTCAATAAAACAAAGTTCTTGAATCGGAACATCGATCTTTGCCTTGCACCGTTCCACAAAGGCGGTCGCTTCCGCGCGAGCTTTTGCGACGCGGCTGCCATGACAGACGTACAATATCGCTTGCATGCTCCACCCCGTTATAACGCTGTATGGGCGACGGCATTTTGTTTGGCAAGCAGCTGCTCAAACCATTGAATGTTTGCGCGCAGCCGGACGACATCCCCGATAATGATCATGCTCGGATTTTCGATTTTTTCTTTCGCCACGACGTCGGTAACGGTCGCCAGAGTAGCCGTTACCGTCCGTTGTTCCGCGGTTGTTCCCCATTGGATGACAGCAACTGGTGTTGAAGGTGCTTTTCCGTATTTGATGAGCTGATTGCAAATATATGGGAGATTGCTGATGCCCATATAGATCGCCAATGTATCGATCCCTTTCGCAAGGCTTTCCCATTTCAACTCTTCTTTGCTGCCTTCGCGTTTATGGCCAGTGATGAAGGCGACGCTTGAGCTGAAATCTCGATGGGTGACGGGAATACCGGCGTAAGCAGCAGCGGCGATTCCGGAAGTAATGCCAGGAACGATTTCAAATTCGATTCCATGTTTGACGAGCGCTTCTGCTTCTTCACCGCCTCTGCCGAATACGAACGGGTCTCCCCCTTTCAGCCGGACGACCGTTTTTCCTTTTTTGGCGTGCCGAATGAGAAAATGGTTAATCGTTTCTTGCTGCATCGTGTGGTAACCCGGCAGTTTGCCGCAAAAGATGAGTTCCGCGTCTTTTTTTGCATAAGCCAGCAGCTCTTCGTTAATGAGACGGTCATATAAAATGACATCTGCCTGCTGGATGCATTTCAGCCCTTTAACGGTGATCAATTCGGGATCGCCGGGACCAGCCCCAACCAGGTATACTTTTCCCATCTTCATTTCAGCCCTTTCTCATGTTTTTATGAAGAAGAACGGAGGGGTTCGCTATATACAACGAACCCGCCGCCGCGACGAATCGGTTTTTTCTCATGCAGTGAAATATCCGTATAATCGGGAACTTTAAAGAAATGTTTTTCCAATTCCACTTCAACGAGGCGAAATGCTTGTTCATCATCGTTTGCTGCAATGACGACATAAATGATTTCTGTTTTCGTTGTTACCTCAAACCGGTACAGAAACATTGCCGTCACCTTTTATGCCACCGTGCTGACTTGCGCCAAAATGCGGTCCAGCTCTGCTTGCAGCGCTTCGATTCCGACGCGGTCCAAATAAGCCAAGAACGTTTCACCCGGCAATTTTGTTTCTTTGAAATAGGTTAAAAGATGCAAAAGCACTTCGGAAATTTGTTCCGCGCCTATTTTTCCTTTTAATTTTTGGTTTTGATTGTATTTGCCGCCGTTAAGCAACGTGCCGCCGACGTAAATTTCAAACGCTTCGATCATGCCCCTGTCTTTTGTTTTCGTTTTAATGCCTTGAAGGCCAATATCGGCAATTTGCCGTTGGCCGCACGAGTTTGGACAGCCGACCATATGAATGCGCACCGGAACGTCCAGTTCCAAATGTTCGTCTAAATAAGCAGCGACGCGCCGCATCCGTTCTTTCGTTTCGACAAGCGCCAAATTGCAAAACTCGGTGCCGGTGCAAGAGACGGAATAGCCGGTGAATGTTTTCGGACGAATGGAAATCCGCTCGAATACTTTTTCTTGCAATACGGCGTCGACGTGTTTGTCTGGGATGTTCGGAATAATTAAGTTTTGCGAATTGCAGAAGCGGACTTCCCCGTTGCCATATTGCCGGGCAATTCTTGCGATTTCGAATACTTCATCTGCGCTTAAACGGCCCACCGGAACGTTGAAGCCGATATAGTTTAGTCCTTCTTGTTTTTGGCGATGGACGCCATAGAAGTAGCCAGGGTTCCAGCCTTTTTGCACATCTTCCCCTTTGGATGGAAGCGGGCCGGTCAATTCGATTAATTTTTCTTTGAATTTATCGATGCCCCAGTCAGCGACAAGGAATTTGAGGCGGGCGCGATGGCGTTTTTCGCGATAGCCGTAGTCGCGGAAAATCGTTGTGACCGCGACAGCGACATCTTTCACGCGGTCTGGCGTAACGAACACGTCTAACGTTTGCGCAAGGTACGGGACAGACGATAAACCGCCGCCGACTTTTACGTGGAAACCGAGCACTTCTTTGCCGTCGATCACTTTTTTCGCTGGCGTAAACGACAAGCAGTGGATTTCTGCGTTCACTGTGTTGTAGACGTTAGCGCTGATCGAAATTTTGTATTTGCGCGGCAAGTTGGAAAAATCTTCGTTGCGTTGGAAAAACTCATATATTTCCCGGACGATTTCTCTTGTGTCAAACAGTTCGTCCGGATCGATGCCGGCAAGCGGGTTGCCGACGATATTGCGGGTGATGTCCCCGCAAGCACCGGCGGTAGACAATCCAACACGTTTAAGGCGATCAAAAATATCAGGGATTTGTTCAATTTGCAGCCAATGGAATTGCACCGATTGACGGGTTGTAATGTCAAACAAACCGCGCCCGTAATCGCGGGCGATGCCTGCGAGCGTTTCGAGCTGCTCGTTATTCAAAATCCCGGAAGGAACGCAAACGCGCATCATAAAATAGCCGGCTTCTTTCGGACGCTGCAAGTAAAGCCCCGCCCATTTGAAAAGATCCCATTCTTCTTGCGGAATCGAAGAGAATCCGTGTTTTGCATAATAAGGAATATCGTCAAAAATTTTTAACCCGTCTTTTTGCAGCTTTTTTAATTCCATTTTGTTTAAATTTGGATTATTTGCCCATACTTTTTCATACGCCATGTTAAGATTCCCCCTTTATGAAATTTCGATCGCGCAAGTAAGCGATCACTTGATTGGCACATTCGTCTATCGTGTGGCGATGCGTTTCAATCGTCAGTTCCGGCGACAAAGGCGCCTCATACGGAGAATCGATGCCAGTGAAATTGCGAATTTCACCGTTTCTCGCTTTTTTATACAGACCTTTTGGATCGCGTCTCTCACATTCTTCTAGCGGGCATTTCACATAAATTTCGATAAATTCGTCTTTTTCTACTAAATGGCGGACAAGTTCGCGATCTTGTGCAAAAGGCGAAATAAATGCCGTCAGGACGAATTGTCCGCTGTCGACAAACAGCTTGGCGACTTCGCCGATGCGGCGGATATTTTCAGTGCGGTCTTCGGCGGAAAAGCCGAGGTCCTTATTGAGACCATGGCGGATGTTGTCCCCGTCTAATACATAGTTTTGGACGCCGAGGTCAAATAATTTTTTGGACACGGCATTTGCGACTGTCGATTTACCGGAGCCGGAAAGGCCGGTAAACCATAAAATACAGCTATGATGACCGTTTCGTTTGCGCCGGTCTTCTTTTGTAACAGACGTTTGATGCCAGACGATGTTCGTGCTCAATCTTGCCCCTCCTTTAGCTTGTGGATTGGGATACAGCTTCGCGCTGCTGCAATCCTTTAATCAATACCGCGGCCACTTCCGGACGGCTGAACGTGCTTGGCGGCACTTGCCCGTTGCGCAGCATTTCCCGCACTTTGGTGCCGGATAAAACAACATGATATTTCGAATCATGCGGACACGTTTTCGTCGACGCCATGCCTTCGCATTTCGTGCAATAAAAGCTATGTTCGAAAAACAGCGGCATAATGCCAAGTTCTTCCGGAGTGAAATCCAAAAAGATTTTTTGCGCATCATACGTGCCATAATAGTTGCCGACACCGGCATGATCGCGCCCGACGATGAAGTGGGTGCAGCCGAAGTTTTTGCGCACCATCGCGTGGAAAATCGCTTCCCGCGGCCCGGCGTAGCGCATTGCTGCTTGGAACACGCCTAAGAAAACACGGTCTTTCGGATAATAGTTTTCTAGCAATACTTGATAGCTTTCCATGCGGATGTCCGCTGGAATATCGTCCGCTTTCGTTTCGCCGACGAGCGGATTTAAAAATAGCCCATCAACGATTTCAAGTGCGCATTTTTGGATATATTCATGGGCGCGGTGAATCGGGTTTCTCGTTTGGAAACCGACAACGGTTTTCCAGCCAAGTTCGGAAAAACGGCGGCGGGTTTCGGCTGGATCGAAATAGAATGGAGCGAAGCGCCCTTTATCAGTGCGTTTTACTAATGTAATTGGCCCGCCCACGTAGATGTCAGGTTTTTCAAACAATTTCTGCACGCCGGGGTGTGCCAGTTCATCCGTTTTGTAAACGAGAACGGCTTCCTTTGTTTTATCAGGTTGATAGATTTCTTGAATTTCAATTACTCCATATACTTCCCCGTTATAAACAAGCTTTACCGTTTCGCCGACAGAAAGTTCTTTTGCTTTTTCTTCCGTGACGGCGAGCGTGATTGGAATGCTCCATACCGTGCCGTCGGATAAGCGCATCGTTTCAACGACAGAGTCATAATCATTTTTTGTCAAAAATCCAGTAAGCGGGCTGTAGGCGCCTGTGCCGATCAATTCTAAATCGCTTAATTCGGCATTCGTCAGCTCGATTTCTTTTGCCAGTCCATCTAATGGATAGTCGGGATTCCAGCGATTGATTAATGTTCCCCCGTGTGGAATGCTTAAGCTCATGATTCATAACCTCCTGGAATCAATATTTCATATAGGAAAACTGCGATTTATCCTTAAATGCCACCTTCGTTTTCGTGCAAGATACCCCTTCTTTGGCGGTTGTTTTTTCAGGCTGATAATGCCAAGGCGGCAAAGCAAACGCTGAGGATAGCTAAAGATCGCTGCAAGAAGCAATTGGACAAGACGATAAGAAAAAATGACGCGTGAAAAAACGCGATATGCACTGAACTTCCAAAAGTTGGATAACAGTTGTTGGTGAAAGCAAGTATTTATGAAAATGCGCCGCTTGAGAAACGCTGCCGATACCGGTGAAGGCACGGCCGCAATTTCGCTTGTTGATAGCAGCGAAAGAGAAAATAAATAATGGCAACAATGAATGTCCATATCGATGATAGTTGGCCCCGAATCCGAGCGCTTGAACGCTTTGTTAGCTTCTTTGCCATGACGTATCCGAATCTGCCAATTGCGTCTCATGCGACTGCCGGACTGGATGCAGCTCCCGCCGCGGCGGCAGCTCTGCTTGTTCCGGCGTTTCCCGCAGGTAAAAACTGTTGAGAGCATCACCGTGTCTCTTCTATGAAATATGAAGCCCGCATTCTGTTTTCCCGCGGCCGGCCCATCTGCCAGAGCGTAAATCATTAGGGTCGAGCGCAGGGGATGTACAAGGTTCGCAGCCAATGCTTGGATAGCCGCGATCATGAAGCACGTTGTATGGGAGTTGGTGTTTGTATACGTAATTCCATACATCTTTCCATGTCCAATGAATAAGCGGGCATACTTTAATGGATTGGAATTTATCATCTTTATTGATATATTCCACATGTTTGCGTGTCGGCGATTGTTCGCGGCGCAGCCCGGAAATCCAAGCGGTTACCCCTGTTAACGCTTCGCGAAGGGGAATGACCTTTCGCAACTCGCAACATTTATTTGGGTTGTGTTTCCACAATTCGTCCCCAAACTGTTGCGCTTGCTCTTCTAGCGATAAACTTGGTTTTTTCATGACAATGCGCAGGAAAGGATATTTTTCTTTGACTTTTTCGATCGTTTCATATGTTTCGCGAAAATGGAGACATGTATCAAGAAATACGATTTCCGCGTCTTGTTTGACTTTGGAAATTAAATCAATCAAAACAATTCCTTCCACTCCAAAGCTACAGGCATAAACAATATCATCTTTGTATTCGCTGTACGCCCATGCAAGAACATCGAGCGCCCCTTTTGTTTCGTTATCGTGCGGGAACGAAGGCAATTCATGACTTTCCCATGTTTGATAAGTCAGCATGTTGCTCCTCCTTTTTGCTTTAATAAAGTAAGGAATTAATTAGTTTATCGTCTTAAACGAGGAGGATATTTTTGATGAAAGAAGCGCAAAATATGAAACGCTCCTTCATGGGGAAAGAGCGAAAAGACCGCATGCTTCCTCTTCAATTTTGAAAAAAGGCATCCATCTCCCGGAATTGGCGCCTTGCTTTGCAAAAGAAGGATGGCGGAACTCTTTGGACCAGTTTTCTCCACCAAGCTGATAAACTGTAATTGCTTAAAATTTTAGCATAATTCACGCAAAAGTCAATCCTAGCTTTTCAATCGGAATTGATTATTTAATGGTGCAGCACGGTACAGTGGAGAAAGAAAAAAGGACGGATTGTTGTTCCGGCCTTTGTCCCATCTGTCTATTTATTTTTTGCGGAGGTTTCCTAATTCTTCAGCGATCGCCTGCATTTCGCTTGGGCTAAACGTGTTTTTTCTCATCACCATTTCGTAAATCTCTTTAAGCTCATCATACCATTCTTCAGAAAAGTGAGAAGGTTTTATCGCGTCAAAATTTAAGACTTTCAGCTTTTCTTTTATTTTTTCCACCATGTACTTCACGTTTTCCGCCGACTTTTTGGATAGATCCATTTTTTCTGCCCCTTCCTTTGTGATAGTTACATGTATTGTAACAGGTTGCGGGTTATTTTTAAAACATTATTCGTTATTTTTGCGTGCCTATCCGCCAAGCATCATTGTAATATTTGTTATGAATCGCATGTTGCCCAATGAATCGTCCTTTGCTCGGAGAGGGCGGACTGGTTAAGCCGGATTGCACATGACAAATTTTATATCCAATCGATTCGTTATCATTTATCAACTCTTGTCTTATAATGTAATTAGCGTATGAAAAACACATGTCCATCATCCGGCGTTTCTGTTTCCCCGCTCATGTGAACAGCGATTGTTCGCCATAATGCAATACATAAGTAACAATAATAGATGTCTTTATGCAAATAATGGGACAAAAGGGAGATGTGAAACAATGGTAAAAGTATTATTCGTTTGTTTGGGGAATATTTGCCGTTCTCCGATGGCGGAAGCGGTTTTTCGGCATTTAGTAAAAGAGAGAGGGCTAGAAGGGAAAATTATTGTGGATTCTGCTGGAACAGGGAATTGGCATGTAGGGGAACCGCCGCACGAGGGAACACAGGCAATATTAAGGAAAAACCAGATCGATTTTTCGGGAATCCGCGCCCGGCAAATTAGGAAAGAGGATTTGCGCGAGTTTGATTACATTATTGCGATGGATGCGGAAAATGTCGGGAATTTGCGGCGGCTGGCCGGATACGATCAAACAGGGGTTATCGGCCGGCTGCTTGATTTTGTTCCGGATAGCGAGACTGCTGATGTGCCTGATCCGTATTACACGGGAAATTTTGCGGAGGTATATGACCTCATTCAAAAAGGGTGTGAACATTTATTAGACACAATTATAAGAGAGAAAAAACTTTGCGGAACAAAGGAGGGAAAATAAGTGAAAAGAAAGGGAAGTATATGGAAAGGTGTATTAATTGGGGCGGCAGTAGGAGCTGCGTTTTCTTTATTTGGCAAAATTGGGGAAAGCCAAGCGCGTCCTTCATTGCCGGTGAGACTGAAACAATGGCGGCGGTCTGTGGAAGAGATGGCAGAGGATGTCGAGTTTATGGTGGAAAAAATAAAAGACATTGTGGAAAAAACACCGGAAGTGATTGAAATAGTAAGGGAAGTGTATAGCCGGAAAAAAGAGGATCGCCCCGAATAACATGATGAAGAGGGAAACAATGCATGATGATCGATTTAACGTTTATTCGTGAAATGGCGCGGCGTTTTCAAGAAGATGAGATCCCCCGACTGTCCGCGGAACTGGCTTACTATTTTCTTCTTTCCTTATTTCCATTTCTTATTTTTTTAATCACATTGCTTGCTTATTTGCCGATTCCACATGAAGATCTTCTGTCTGTCATCCGCCAGTACGCCCCAAAGGAAGCCATTCATTTAGTGGAGGCAAACGTTCACCGGGTGATGGATGAGCAAAACGGAAGATTGTTGTCACTTAGCATTATCGGCGCGATTTGGTCTGCTTCAAACGGAATGAATGCGATTGTCCGGGCGTTCAACCGAGCCTACGATGTCGTGGAAAACCGTCCTTTCCTTGTTGCGCGGGGAATGTCTGTGCTGCTTACGCTCGGGATGATTGTTGTCATCATTGTCGCGTTAGTTTTGCCTGTATTTGGCAAAATGATAGGGCTGTTTTTATTTTCCGCTTTTGGCTTTTCTGCGACATTTTTAACCATTTGGAACGCGATGCGCTGGGTGATAAGTTCGTTGATTTTATTTGCCGTGTTTACCACATTGTATTATTTTGCACCAAATAAAAAATTGCGTTGTGCCAACGTCGTCCGCGGAGCCATTTTTGCGACAATTGGCTGGATTATTACGTCACTTGCTTTTTCCTACTATGTCAATCATTTTGCCCATTATGCAGCGATGTACGGAAGTCTTGGCGGAATGATTATTTTAATGGTTTGGTTTTATTTATCCGGAATGATTATCGTGTTGGGCGGTGAAATGAACGCGATTTTTGATTGTGAACGTGAAGGGCGGAAACGTTAATAATATGCATAAACTTCCTTTCATAAGCGGCGAAAGCGGGGAAATAGTAATCATTGTAAAGGGTTGTTGAACATGAGAGGGGGATCGTCCATGACGAAACATACAAAAAAAGATGGAGGCACAAAGCAAAAAGGAAAAAATAAGCCGAAGCATAAAACGAGCGGCAGCGCGAACGGCCAAAACGGGTATCATTAAAAAATGCGCAAAAAGAAAGGGCTGCCCATGCGGCAGTCCTTTTATTCGGCGATTTCCTCATGATAGTGATAGTACAACTCGTAAATATATTCGATTTCCGCGTCTGTCATATAAGCAAGTTGATCTCTGGAAATGCCTCTTACTTTTTCAATAAACTCAATCATGTTTTTTCGTTCCGCTCTTATCATGAATCAGTGCCCCCTTCTGTTTTAAAACAGATTAATTAATTGTTGTCATTATTATATAACAGTTCAAAGAAAGAGGTCAATCATTTTTTTTGAAAATAAATTAAAGAAGGTCATAAATGGATGACCTTCTTTTCTCTGTTCCAGAGCAGCAGGAAAAAGGAAAGGAAAAGAATGGAACTTATCGTAAAGAAAAAGTTGTTAGTGCCATATTCGATGGCGAACCCGTTAACAAACGGGCCGATCATGCTGCCGATGCTGTACAGCATGCCGCATAGCAAGTTTCCTGCTGGGAGAAGCTGTTTTGGCAGCAAATCCGCCATATACGTAATGCCAAGGGAAAACAAAGAACCGACAAACATACCGGCAATAAAGAAGCAAGCGGCAAGGCCAAATGGGGAGCGATGGAAGAAATAGGCTCCCAAAAAGCTGACACTTCCGATCAATAATGCGCCGGCAATGACTCGTTTTCGTTCCAAACGATCGCTTAATAATCCGAGCGGCAGCTGAAAGATGATGCCACCGAGTGAAAAAGCTGGTAAAATAAATGCCACATGTTCGATCACAATATGTTCCCGCAAAGCGTAAACAGGGAAAATGGCATGAATCGCCGCTTCTAAAAAGCCATAAGTAAACGGCAATAATAAAGCAACCCACGCGTATTTCCACGCATGAACAAAGCGATCGAATGTGTGTGCCAAACTTGGTTGTTCATTTTCTTTCGGCCGTTCGTTTGGCAGAAAAAAGACGCAACACCAGCCGATCAGGCTAAGCAGCGATGATAAAAGAAACGGCAACGATTCCTTGAATTGAATAAGTGACGCTAACAGCGGGCCAACGGAAAATCCGATGCCGAAAGACAAGCCATATAACGACAAATTGCGGCCCCGCCGCTGTGCCGGAGAAAAATCGGTAATCCACGTTTGTGTCGCAAAATGAAGCATATGGTCGCCGATGCCGATGCAAAGGCGCAGGAAAAACCAAAACCAAAATGAGTGAAAAGCTGGAAATAAGGCGAGCGATAATATTACAATAAAACCACCAAGGATAATCATGGGCCGGTATCCGTATTGACGGAGCGGCTTTTCCAAAAACGGAGAAATCAATAGGACGCCGATGTACAGCGCCGTGGCATGCATTCCGTTTAAGGACGAAGAAACCCCATGTTTTTCAAGCAGCATCGAAAGCAATGGCAGCAGCATCCCTTGCGATAAACCGGAAATGGCGACAATGCTGATTAAAATCCAAAAACGCATCGTTTTGATCCCCCGATTCCAAAAATGACACTCGTTTAACATGGTACATAGTTGATGTGGGCAAGGCAAGAAAAACGAAGAGGGAATAATAAAATTTGGGAATCAGAGAAAGAAGACCGCGATTGTAGCTGCCGGCAGTTGGCTTATCCGCTTGAAGACACGCTGGATTTGGTGTTAAAAGGAAACGCAGTTCATCGGACGGGGAGGGGAATTTTATTCCATACATATAAACTTGGCTTGTCTCCTTCTTACTTTATTGTAAACATGCGTCTAATGCATATCATCCAGCGATATCGAACGGAACCGCTTATCATTTTATGTAAAATTTTAATATGTTGGAAAGGTGGAGATATCACGATGAATAAAGTATTTGCGTGGATGGTGTCGGCCGGAGTTCCGTTATCGGTAATCGGCAGTTTTCTTCATTGGCCGGCCGTCTTAATGTTTGCCGTCTATTGTTTAACGATTATTGCTTTGGCAAGCTATATGGGGCGCGCTACGGAAAGTTTGGCGATTGTAGCCGGTCCTCGTATCGGGGGATTGCTCAATGCCACGTTCGGCAATGCGGTAGAGCTTATTATTTCCATTTTTGCTTTAAAAGCGGGGCTTGTGGAAGTCGTGCTCGCCTCACTTACCGGTTCGGTGCTTGGCAACTTATTGTTAGTGGCCGGTTTATCGTTTTTTGTTGGCGGCCTTAAGTATAAACGGCAAGAATTCAATGTATATGATGCCCGCCATAACGCGGGATTGCTAACATTTGCGATTTTAGTGGCATTTGTGATTCCTGAAGTGTTTACAATGAACATGTCGAGCCAAGAAAAGCTGTCGCTTAGCGTCGGCATTTCGATTATTATGATTGTTTTATATTTGGCAGCATTATACTTTAAGCTTGTCACCCACCGCGGTGTATATCAGCAGAAATCAGATGTCGTAGAAGAGCATGAAGAGCCGGAATGGACAAGAGGAAAAGCGGTTTGGATTTTGGCGCTGGCGACTGTCGCCGTTGCCTATATATCCGAGAGGCTTGTCCATACGTTTGAAACGGTGGCGGAATCATTTGGGTGGAGCGAATTGTTTATCGGGATTATTATCGTCGCCATCGTTGGCAATGCAGCGGAGCACGCTTCAGCGGTGATTATGGCATACAAAAACAAAATGAACGTCGCCGTCGAAATCGCGATCGGCTCAACGTTACAAATCGCCATGTTTGTTGCGCCTGTGCTTGTCTTGGTTTCTTTGCTCTTTCCTGAAAAGATGCCACTCGTTTTTTCGCTCCCGGAATTGATCGCGATGGCGACATCTGTACTGTTGACGATCGTACTTTCCAATGACGGGGATACGAACTGGTTTGAAGGGGCGACATTGCTCGCCGCTTATACGATTATGGGAATTGGCTTTTATTTGCTTTGATCGAAAAAGGCTCTGCCAAACGGCGGAGCCTTTTGTCATAAATTTTTTTCGATACGGATAAACGGTATTTTGTTGAAAGAAAATAACGGTGAAAGCAGTAATGGAAAGGAGTGAACGTTTAATGAAAAAATGGAGGATCTGCCTTTGTATTGGCGTGTTGATGATGTATGCCACTACTTTCACCGCCGATGCTGCTTCCAGGCAAATTGTGCCGGAATCGGTAGTGGATATTGCGAAAGAAAATACGTATCCAAACCCGACGCAAGATTTGCCGCATTTGGAACCAAGCAAATTTGCGAAACAGCTCTTGAATTCGGCAAATGTTAAAATTGAGAATCCGGAACTGATTCGGCTTCTTAATGAGTCTTCTGTGTCAAGCACGCCATTTGCCATTGGGTACCGGGCGACGATTTACTTAGGGCAGTGGCCGCTCCATTATCAATCACTAGAAACGTCAACGAATTGGGAATATCAAAAAGTCAATACCAATTTTCTTGATAACCGCGGCGGCAACGCTCCGCAAAAACTATATTACAAACAAGAAATGCAAAAACATGTGCGCGGCGGTTTAACAGCGCCAATTCCAAACGAAGAAGCGGTGCAAAAAATGATGCTGAATGCAGCGATGAAAAAAACGAATTTACCGTTAGCGTTTAACACAGTTGTCGGAGTTGGAACGAAAAAAGACCGCCCATATGCAGTCCCTGCGAAAAAGCTCGGCTATTTGTACGCTTATGCGCCGGCCGTGAATGAAAAAGGAAAAGTCACCTATGGAGAAGTGTATGTTGTCCTGAAAGGGAATAAAAAGAAAATTGTCGTGAAAAACGTCACAACGCGGGGGATTGGCGCGTGGATTCCTGTGCAAGACCGTCTGTATTTTTCCTATGTTGCGAGCGAACAACCGCGATAAAAGAGGGTGTCCCAACGGCGACGGGACACCCTTCTTCTGTGCCGCCATATATGAGTTATCGGAACAATAAAAAGCATTCCGTTTGTAGGCAAACAATCTTTTGAGCCAGCCTCTTTTTATTTTTTGATTCGCGCTTTTCGTTTCGTAAAATTCATATCAGCATAGTAAGTGTTTTTCACAAGTACGTTTGGCCCAAGGCATTGAACAGACGGGCAATGACAGTTGAGCTGTTTTGCGAGCGGGGAATTTAGCCATCTTTCATATGCTTCTAACAGCGTATCATGCCGGATGTTTCCAAGCGCCGGCTCATCACCGAAGTCTGTCACGATAATATCCCCTGTAAAAATATTGACGTTTAAGCGGGAACGTCCGTCAGGATCGTTGCGGACGGTTACGTTTTTGCTGGAATAAAGCCGTTTCAGCAGGGCTAAATCTTCTTCATTATCGCTGCATGGATAAAATGGAAGTGTCCCAAACAACATCCAAACATTTTCGTCGCGAATATCAAGAAGATGATGGATGGCTTGCCGCAATTCGTCCAAGCTTAATGTTTCGAGCGCGCTTGCAAAATCGCTAGGGTACATCGGATGCACTTCATGGCGTTTGCAATGCATTTCGTCGACGACTTGGCGGTGAATTTTTTCTAAGTGTGGGACTGTCCGTTTGTTAAGCATCGTTTCTGCAGAGACGATAACTCCCGCTTTTGCCAGAGCTTTCGCGTTTTCGATCATTCGTTCAAAATATTTTTCGCGCTGCGCGACGCTAGGTTTGCGTTCCATCCTTGCAAATCCGCCTTCGACAAAGTCATCGATTGTCCCCCAGTTATGCGAAATGTGCAACACATCTAAATACGGAATGACCTTTTCGTAGCGGTCTAGCTCTAATGTCAAGTTCGAGTTTAACTGTGTTCGCACTCCGCGCTCATGGGCATATTTCAACAATGGAACGACATAGTTGTCCACTGATTTCAACGACAACATCGGCTCACCGCCGGTAATGCTTAACGACCGCAAATGCGGGATTTCTTCCAGCCGTTTGATTAATAAATCAAGCGGCAGCGCTTCCGGGTCTTTCGTTTGCAGCGTGTAACCGACGGCGCAATGCTCACAGCGCATATTGCATAATGTTGTCGTCGTAAATTCAATGTTTGTCAATTGTAATTTTCCGTATTCTTCTATATCAAGATACGCTTCCCATGGATCAAACGACGGTGTAATAGGTTGAAGTGTTAATGAATCCATATGATTCTCCTCTTTTCTGGTAGGCTAAACTTGACAACCATATTTCCGGCACATTTTGCTTTTGATGGCCGAAATATCTTTGGTGCAGTCATCGTTTATTATGAAAAACGAATGCTGCAATTGTCAATTGCTTTGACTATATGCACAAACAAGGAATCATATTCATGATCGTTCGTGCATGAAAAATGGCGAGGATGCCATCTTCGGAAAGGAGTGGCAAATCGGGTGAGGCTGATAAACAGGGAAGTCCCTTTTTCAGCGCAGCAAGCGAAGGTGTTCAATTTTACACAAAGGTGGAAAAACGTTATAATAAATAGGAAGACAATTCGAAATAGTGATACATAGGACGAGCAAAGGGGAAGGGGCGTTGAACGTTGAACATGGAAAAATTCCAACAAAGCATGTATGAACTTATCGTGGAGACTTCCACAAAACTGCCAAAAGACGTGCGCCGGGCGATCGCGCGCGCCAAAGCGCGGGAAAATGCGGGAACGCGGGCGGCGATGGCGCTGGCGACGATTGCCGGCAACATAAAAATGGCAGAAGAAAATGTATCGCCGATTTGCCAAGACACAGGATTGCCAACGTTCAAAATTAAAGTGCCGGTCGGTGCCAATCAAATAAAAATGAAAGAAGCGATACATGGCGCAATTGTTCAGGCGACAAAGGACGGGAAGCTTCGGCCAAACTCTGTTGATTCATTAACAGGGAAAAATAGCGGCGACAACCTCGGCGTTGGTGTTCCTGTTATTAAATTTGAACAATGGGAAAACGATTACATTGATGTGCGCCTTATTTTAAAGGGAGGCGGCTGTGAAAATAAAAACATTCAATACAGTTTGCCATGTGAACTGGAAGGGCTTGGCCGCGCCGGGCGCGACTTAGACGGCATCCGCAAATGCATTTTGCATGCGGTATACCAGGCGCAAGGGCAAGGATGCAGCGCTGGATTTATCGGCGTCGGCATCGGCGGCGACCGCGCTTCCGGCTATGAACTGGCGAAAGAACAGCTTTTCCGTTCCGTCGATGATGTCAATCCAAATGAAGATCTTCGCCGCCTTGAAGAATACATTATGGAAAACGCCAATAAACTTGGCATCGGCACGATGGGATTCGGCGGCGAATCGACGCTGTTAGGCTGTAAAATCGGCGTGATGCACCGCATCCCAGCAAGCTTCTTCGTATCCGTCGCCTATAACTGCTGGGCGTTCCGCCGCCTTGGCGTAAAAATTGACCCAGGAACAGGCGAAATCACGGAATGGCTCTATCAGGAAGGCGAAGACGTCGATTTTGCCAAAGAATTGGAGAAAGCCGAAACATCGGCGGCCACTCAGCTTGGCGAAACCCGTGAAGTCGTGTTAGAGCCTCCGATAACCGAAGAACAGATCCGCCAGTTGAAAGTCGGCGATGTCGTGCGCATTAACGGGATCATTTATACTGGCCGCGATGCGATTCATAAATATTTAATGGACCATGATGCGCCTGTCGATCTGAACGGACAAATTATTTACCACTGCGGCCCGGTCATGCTGAAAGATGAGAACGGCAACTGGCAAGTGAAAGCAGCCGGTCCGACGACAAGCATTCGCGAGGAGCCGTACCAAGGCGACATTATGAAAAAATTTGGCGTCCGCGCGGTCATCGGCAAAGGCGGCATGGGCGCGAAAACGCTGCAAGCCCTTAAAGAACACGGCGGCGTCTACTTGAACGCGATCGGCGGGGCGGCGCAATATTATGCGGACTGTATTAAATCGGTAGAAGGTGTCGATTTGTTGGAGTTCGGCATTCCGGAAGCGATGTGGCATTTGCGCGTCGAAAACTTCACCGCTGTCGTCACGATGGACGCTCACGGCAACAGTTTGCATGAAGACGTTGAGAAATCATCGTTGGAAAAACTCGCTCAATTCAAAGAACCAGTTTTTAAATAAAAATTCACCAGCTATGAAAATATCGAGAAACGCTTGCGCTTCACCGTCAGCCTAGTGCTGGCGGTGTTTTTTTTGAAAAAAATGGCACGGTTAGGGCGGAAACAGTGGAAAAAACTAATGGTTAGTAGCACGATAAGGAGGAAAGACCGGTGAAAAACGCGACGATATGGTTGTTTTTCAGTGCCGTCATTTTATCATTTATTCCTGTTTCCGCAGAAGCCGCAAGCAATAAAGCGATTCATTGGGGATTTAAGCGGAGCGAGAACCACGAGCCGCCTTCCGCGGGCAAGGAGTTAGATCAGCTGCTTGCCAAATATGATGCGTTTTATTTAGGAAATCCTAATAAAAAAGAAATTTATTTAACGTTTGATAACGGCTACGAAAACGGTTATACAGCGAAAATTTTAGATGTTTTAAAAGAAAAACGAGTGCCGGCGACCTTTTTTGTAACAGGGCACTATTTAAACACGGCACCTGATTTAGTGAAACGAATGATCAAAGAAGGGCATATTGTCGGCAATCATTCGTGGCATCATCCTGATTTAACGCAAGTAAGCGATGGACGGCTGCGGGAAGAGCTGGAATCGGTCCGAAAAAAAATGGAAGAATTGACAGGGCAGAAAGGAATGATATATCTTCGCCCGCCGCGCGGCATTTTCAGCGAACGGACGATGGCGATCGCCCATGAGCTTGGTTATTACCACGTGTTTTGGTCGCTTGCGTTTGTGGATTGGCAGACGGACAAGCAAAAAGGATGGAAGTATGCATACGATAACATTATGAAACAAATTCATCCGGGCGCGGTTTTATTGCTTCATACTGTCTCGAAAGATAATGCGGAGGCGCTGGCAAAAGTGATCGACGATTTGCGCAAGCAAGGCTACACGTTTAAAAGCCTTGATGATCTGATGTCCGAAAAAGTGAATTTGCCGCCATTGCTTTTTACCCCTTGAATGTTTTGTTCAAAGGGGTATTTTTCGTTATAATGTGGGTATTAACGACGATAAAAAGGTGATCCGTTATGTGGCAGCAGCGAGTGGATGTCACTCCGCCGTATAATTTTTCCCATGCGTTGGCGCGGCTTGCGCTCGATCCTCTTATATCGGTGGACATCGCGCAGCAGAAAGTCATTGTTCCGCTTTATATACAGAATAAGCCAGTCGCTGTGACGGTCGAAAGCATCGGGACAAAGGATGAACCGAGCTTTCTTGTGACAGCGCCATCCCCAGAACGGAAGCATGAAATTATGGAGCGGGTTTCCCATCTGTTTCAATGGAATACACCGCTAGCCCCGATTCATGAGCATTTTCAGCGGACCGAGTTGCAACCGCTTTTTACCGAATATGAAGGAATGCCGCTTATTTTAGATTTTGACCTTTATTTTTGTTTAATGAAATGCCTGATTCACCAGCAGTTAAATTTGAAAGTTGCTACCCGCCTGACGGAGCGTTTTGTGCAAACGTTCGGAACGCAAATCGGCGGCGTTTGGTTTTATCCGCGCCCGGAGGACATTGCCGCACTTTCCTATGATGAACTGAAGCAGCTGCAATTGAGCGGGCGAAAAGCAGAGTATATCATTGATACATCACGGCTCATTGCCGAAGGGAAGCTGTCATTGGAGGAATTAGCGCGCAAAAGCGAAGCGGAAACGATGGAAGCATTGTTGTCGGTCCGCGGCATCGGCCCGTGGACGGTGCAAAATTTCCTTTTGTTTGGGCTTGGAAGACGAAACGTGTTTCCAAAAGCGGACATCGGTTTGCAGCGGGCGGTCCAGCGCCTCCTTGGCCTTTCGGAAAGGCCGTCGATGAAACAAATGGAAGAGCTAAGCAAGCGCTGGGAGCCGTACTTAAGCTACGCATCGCTATATTTATGGAGAAGCATCGAATGAGGAGTGGCAAACGATGACGAAGAAGACAATCACCATCAAGAAAGGACAACAGTTTCCGCTGACAATTAAACGGCTCGGCATCAATGGAGAAGGGGTTGGCTATTTTAAAAAGCAAGTGGTATTCGTCCCCGGCGCTCTCCCGGGAGAGGAAGTTGTTGTGGAAGCGACGGACATTCATCTGAAGTACGCGGAAGCGAAAATAAAAAAAATCCGCAAGCGCTCCCCGCACCGTGTCATGCCAAGATGCCCTGTCTACGAGCAGTGCGGCGGCTGCCAGCTCCAGCACTTGGATTACGAAGCGCAGCTTCGCGAAAAACGCGATATTGTCATTCAGGCGCTTGAGCGGCATTGCCGGCTGCCGGTGGAAACGCTGGAAATCCGCCCGACGATCGGGATGGAGGATCCGTGGCATTACCGCAATAAAAGCCAGTTTCAAGTCGGCATGAAAAAAGGAGAGGTCATCGCTGGACTGTATGGCTTGAATTCCCATCAGCTCATTGATATTTCCGAATGCCTTATCCAGCATCCGGCTACGAACCGCGTAACCAACATGGTGAAAATGATTCTCCAAGATTTGCGCATTCCGATTTACAACGAGCGGACGCAGACAGGGCTTGTCCGCACGATTGTTGCCAGGGTCGGGTTTCGTACAGGCGATGTGCAGCTTGTGCTTATAACTGCAAAAAAAGAAATTCCCCGGAAAGAACTGCTCATCGCTGAGATAAAACGGCGCCTTCCGGAAGTCAAATCGATCGTGCAAAATATTAACGGACAAAAAACATCGCTCATTTTTGGGGAAGAATCGTTGCTTTTAGAGGGTGAAGAATATATTCAAGAAGTGTTAGGGGATTTATCGTTCGAGCTGTCAGCACGCGCGTTTTTCCAGCTCAATCCGGTGCAAACGGTGAAACTGTATGACGAAGTGAAAAAGGCGGCCGCTTTAACGGGGACGGAAAAAGTCGTTGATGCCTATTGCGGCGTCGGCACGATCGGGCTTTGGCTCGCCAAAGACGCCGGTGAAATCCGCGGGATGGATGTCATTCCCGAAGCGATTGAAGATGCCAAAAAAAATGCGAAAAAACACGGGTTTGCCAACGCAACGTACGTCAGCGGCAAGGCGGAAGCATTGCTTCCAAAATGGGTGAAGGAAGGCTGGAAGCCCGATGTCATCGTCGTCGATCCGCCGCGCACCGGCTGTGATGAACAGCTGCTAAAAACGATTCTTAAAGTAAAACCGCAAAGAATTGTATATGTCTCTTGCAATCCATCCAGCCTAGCAAGAGACATCGACGTGCTATCGAAATTTTATAAAGTTGATTATATCCAGCCTGTCGATATGTTTCCGCATACTGCGCATGTGGAGTGCTGTGCGTTGCTCGTAAAAAAATAGAAGATATGTACGAGTTCGAGAATCTATAAAAGATTCTCGGACTCCCGTCTTCTTTAATTTCTATACGTTCTATTAACTTGTGTAGGATTTCTTCGTCAAGTTTTGGTGCTTGTATAAATTGTTCAAGCTGAGCCATTAGCTCTTTAAAATTAATGTTTTTTTGGTGCGTTAAGATTTCGTTCAATTCTCGTTGTTCTCTCATTAACTTTGCAAGTTGTTGATTATTATCTTCGATTAGTAATTGATATTCCTCTTCTGAAAGTTCTCCATTCACTTTCATCCGCAGTGCATTTATTTTCTCTTGTTTCAAAGCTTCAATCTTGTCATTAATTTTTGAAAGTTTCTTTTTGTCTCGTTCTAATATTTTAGTAACTTTTTGTTCAATGTTCTTTTGAAATTCTTCAACCGACAGTAATGAAAATAATTGACGAATGTCGTTAGTGATGACGTTAATCAATTCGTCTTCTCTAACAAAGTGATCAGAACAGATGGTGTGACCATGCTTATTATAGTTGCCGCATACATATCCTTTACGGTTAGCTTTAAAGTGCATACTTTTTCCACAATCTGCGCAAAATGCAATGTTTGTAAACAAATGTATTTTTGTGTGTGGTCGTTTTCGTTGTCGTTCTTTTATTAATTGCTGGACAAGCATAAATTCTTCTTTAGAAATAATTGCTTCATGTGCATTTTCAACTATTATATAGTCGGAAGGATCGAGTTTTTTGCGGTGATTAGAAGTCACACTTATGGTTGTTTCACGTTGTTGAACTAAATCGCCTGTGTAATGCGGATTTTCCAATATTTTACGAACAGTTGAGCCATGCCAAACCCTGCTGGCATTCACCTTACCTGCCACTTCTCCAGGAGTAGGGATACGTTCTTCCGTCAATTCCCGTGCAATTCGATCAAAACCTTTTCCAGCAATATATGATCTGAAAATTCGTCTCACGACATCAACTGTATAATCATTACGGATTTTAAGCTTTTTGTTTTCAACGTAGTAGCCATAAGGCGCAACCGACCCTTTAAATTCCCCTTTTTGAGCTTTTAAACGAAGAACATGTTTAATGCGTTCACTGGTTCTTTGCGACTCTTGTTCATATATCCAAGCATATAGACCAAACATATGCGTGTTTCCTGACATTGTATCGATTGCGCCATCCAGTGTTATTATATCTATGCCCTTATGTTCAGCTAAATGTTTAATTTCGTAGGATAGACGCCCATTTCGGGCTAAACGGGAAAGTTCTTTCGCAAGAATTAGATCGAATTTTCCTTCTTTCGCATCTTGAATCATTTCTTGAAGTTTAGGACGTTTATTAGATTTTGTTCCTGTTTCAACGTCTACATAAATTTTGTAGAGATCCCATCCTTTTTCAGCAAGGAGGTTCATGAAAAGCTCTTTTTGATGAATTAAGGACTTTTTTTGTTCTTCTTTATCTGTTGACACACGAATATAAACAGCACATTTTTTCATGCCACTTCCTCTCCTTTCTCATCCGAAGAGGCAGTGGAATTCACCTTATTTTTAGCATAGGAATTAGCAATGATGATGTCAATTTTTTCAATAATAATTGATTGGAGAATACTCTCGAGGGTAATCGTAGATTCATTGTTGAAAATTCTTTCTACTTGCATGGCTGCCCTCCTGTGGATTTTTTATAGGGGAATAAAATTGAGGAATATGTTGGATATAGAAAGGGGATGATGGTTATCATTCTATAGATTTTAAATAAAAAGTAAATGCTTTTTGTGTTCGAGATTTTTTGCTTTAAAGCAAAAAAGTGATTATCTGTAATGTCAAGTAGAGTTGCTAAACAACGGATAAAATTCAGTAGAGGAAGGTTTTAGTATGATAAAGCACGAGAAGAATTCAGTGGAGATTTGGAGATATTTTGTATTGCGATTTTAAGTATACGAGTTTAGGAAGGGGTGTCTATAGTTTATGTGTTCGAGGTTTTTTACGTTAAAGCATTAAATCAATATAGTAAACAAAATGTTAATCTATTGCTTTATGAGGGACTTCGATCTATTGCATGGAATAAAGGAATAGTAAAGGAACTAAAACATTATAGAACATAAAAAATATTTATAACTACTTGACATTTAAAGTACAATGACAATGCGTCTGGTTCAAACGGTGTAAGGGCGCTTGAGGGGAAAATAAATATGTGTAGCTCGGGAAAAACTTTGGATAAGAAATCCTTTTCGTTTTTTTACGAATTACTGTGTCAGTTGAGGAATGTCGAATACTTATAAATGAATAAAAGTTTTTCCCGTAATACCACTATCCATTAGGAAAGGAGTGTGTACTAAGTGATTCACACAGCCCATTTTTACATTTTGTTAAACGTTGATGAAGTACAGCAGCTACAACAACGTTTTGGAACTGAGATTGGAAAAAAAGTTGACTGTCAATTTAGTGCGTTTACGACCTGGATGGTTGATAAATATGGATTTCGTTTGCATTTTATCATTGACTTCATTAAGTTGCTTGGAAAAGCAGATATAAAGGAGTCAGATTACTTACAGGTTGAAAAGGAAATAAAAAATTATTTGTTCTATTTGTTTTTAGATGTCACTATGTTTGATCGAATTTGTATGCTTAGGATCGATTATCGTTTGGATGTAAAAATCCCTGATCCTAAGCATCGTGAACTTTTGTTACATCTATATAAAAAAACAGTAGAAAAGTTTCGTTTTCAGAAAAAGTATGATCAGTATGACACTACTATATATTTCAACTCACACAGTGTGCAAGGATGTTGTTACGATAAAGAAGAAGATGTAAAGGCAGAAGGAAGGATTCCTGAAATTTACGAGAAAGATGTTTTTCGATTTGAGGTACGACTACAAAACCCTCATTTAAATCATATGAAATCAAGGAAAGGACGGGAAAAATGGTTAGAGGAGTATTTTAAGGAATCTTTATATAGACACTATATGTCAAAATATCTTGGTGTCTTACTTTATGAAGGAGACTACTACAAGATTAACAAAGCGAGAACTCGAATTAATCAAAGCAGTCTCACAAAAAAAGAGAAAGAACAGCTTATTGAGTTTTTGAAATATGTTTCACGACACGGTATTGAGTCAGCAAAACAGAAGTATACCCGCTACTACTTCCGCAAATTCCTCACTCAATTAAAAGCCCTCAAAATTAACCCTATTCTAATTCCTAAAAACAGGAAAGATTTTCCATCGTTTATGAAAAATCCATTTTCTATTTAATTACAGTTATTTTTTAAGGTTCATCACCAAATTTTGTGATTTAGTGACAAAAAAGAGAAAGCACTGACGAGATCCTGGCAATAATGTTAGCGGTGAAATAAACATTAAGGAGGTCTCGTAAGTGCTTTCTATACCACTAGGATTGCCAGAATTTAAAGTTATTAAACAAGAACTTCTTTCCTATGGTTATGCGATTCATGTAGAGAAAACAGAGACACAGGAACGTTGCCCTCATTGTGGGTTTGCCACTTCCTCTGTCCACGACAGACGGACAAGAAAAGTACGGGATTTGGCGATTTTCCATCAACCGGTGTACTTGTTCGTAAAGGTAAAGCGCTATCGGTGCTGGAATTGTTCCCAAGTGTTTTCCGCCTCTTTGGAATCGATTCCACCCAATCAACACTACACCAATCGATTTTGTGAGTACTTGTATGAACTTTGTGAAGGCTCCACCATTCAAGAGGTTAGCCGAAAGCACCGCATCCCATATACGACATTGGAACGCATCTATTACTCCATCGCATCGAAAAAAGCAAAAGAGCGCCAAACAGCAACGGAGGTCTCTTCTCCAGAAGGGATGGTGCTTAGCTTAGATGAAATCGCGGTAAAAAAGGGACATCAGTATGAAACCGTATTGATGGATGCCAAAGCCGGATCGGTCATGGGAATGCATGCCGATCGCCAATGTGACTCCGCCATCAACTTGTTGAGCCAAAATGTCCTGTCGAAAGAAATGGTCCAAACGGTGATTCTTGACATGTGGGAACCTTATCATAAGGCGGTTCGCGCCCTGTTTCCATCTGCTTCGATTGTCATCGATAAGTACCATGTGGTTCAAAAAGTGACACAAGCCTTGGATCAAGCAAGAAAGGAATTTTCTCCATTGAAAAAGGCTCGATATCTTCTCTTAAAAGGCTGTGAAAAGCTTCGTAAGGACCAACGGCTTCGATTAGACGATATCTTGGAGGAGTATCCGGTACTTTCCATTGCTTATTATCTGAAAGAGTTGTTTCGGGATTTTTACCGAACCGATGGATATAACGAAGCAAAGGAACGCTTGGAAGAATGGATTAAGTTAGCCAAACAGAGCCCTTTTGCTTCTTTTCAGGAAGCAGCCAACACGCTTGAAAGGTGGAAGGAGCCTATTCTTTCCTACTTTTTGTGCCCATATACGAATGCCCGAATCGAGGGGACGAATCACAAGATCAAAAACATCAAACGCCGGGCATATGGCTATCGAAATCTAGAACGGTTTCGTTTACGTGTATTTCTGGAGTGTACAGGGAACACTACAGGTAGTCAGGCTGCCTAAGCACTCCCTTCTTCCGCTATCGGTATGATAGTTGGTAGAATGGAACCCGTCAAGGAAAGCACTTGACTGTTTCCATTCTACCAACTTCGTGGTCTGTATGCGGAAGAAGGATCCTGACTGATGAACCTATTTCATCCAGCTAACATGTCTCTAGGATTGAGTAGAAATCACAGAAAATGGTGAAGACCCTTTTTTAAAACAAAGGATTGTTTAAAATATGCAATGATTGATCTACTAAAAAGCGAATAAAAACTCCAAAAAGAAAGATAGTGTGTATTTAAAAAACATGAAAAAAGTATACAAAATTTTTATTTTAGGTATGCTGAAATGAGGTTAAAGCGATCGTACTAATTTATAGTTTAGGATATAACATTTTATTCGTAATATCATTTTGTTAAGTAAACAGCAAGGATTACTTCTCTGGATCATTTACAGTTATTAAAACGGAGTGAGGAGTTAAAAATGTGCAGTTTAGCAATTAAACAATATACAATGCATTTCCATATAATCACAACTGGATATGGGGTGGCAGTCATGGCATAGAATCATGACCGCAGTGGCTCCATGTCAAGTAACGTGATGTATAAGTTAATATGCAGCTAAACGGATACTCTTATTTACCGATTGGTACATTTTTTAAGTGCCAAAAACAGAGTCGAAAGAAATGTATCTAAAGTTTACCTGGTTATATCGAACTCATCTACTTGTTAATCAATGTAATTAATAAGATATAATAGAGAATAAGGTAGGGGGGATTATTAGGTGAGTGTTAGAGATAAAATCTTTAATCAGAAGTTTCTAAATGATCAACTGAAGCATTTTTCATTAACGGATATTCCAGACTTCGAAAAGAAGTGGAAAATTATAAAGAACTGGAATTATAGCTTGGAAGAAAGCAATTTATCTAAAACAAAAGAAGAGAGTTTGCAAGGGGAATTTTTAAACGCTATCTTTACAAAGGTATTAGATTACCCAAATCGAATTGGAAGAAAATTGTGGAATATACAGCAAGAACAAAAAACAGAAATTGATTCAACAAAAGCGGATGGTTCTCTAGGTTTCTTTACAGATACAATCAATGATGTGAGAGCGGTAATCGAGTTAAAAGATGCTCAAACAGATTTAGATCGGAAACAAAAACGGGCAAATAATCTAACCCCTGTCGAACAAGCATTTAGCTATCAGTACAAGATGAAAAAATGTCAGTGGGTGATTGTATCAAATTTTAAGGAAATTCGATTATACCATTCCAGTACAATGACGGAATATGAACGTTTTTTAATGAAAGAACTAGCGGAGGACGCAGAGCAATTTAAAAAATTTTATTTTTTATTGAATAGGAACCATTTAATCGAACGTGACGGAAAATCAAAAATTGATTTACTGTATGAAAATAATGAAAAGGAACAAGAAAAAATTACAAACACCTTTTATCAAAAATATAAAAATATCCGTAGAGAACTATATACACATATAAAAAATAACAATCCTGAAGTAGATGAATTAACTGTTTTTGAAAAGACACAAAAACTTTTAGACCGTTTTATTTTTGTTTGTTTTTGCGAAGATACTAATCTGTTGCCAGAAAAAACATTTAGAAAAGTAATCGAAGCAGCCAAATCAACGTTTACTTTAAGTGAAACACGGATTTGGGATCAGCTAAAAGGTCTTTTTCATTCCATCGATCAAGGGAATCCTCATTTAAATATTAATAAATTCAACGGTGGGTTATTTAAAAAAGATCCTGTTTTAGATGGATTGATCATTAAAGATGAAATTTTTACATATTTCGAAGAGTTAGCGGAATATGATTTCAATTCAGATTTAGATGTGAATATTTTGGGGCATATATTTGAGCAGTCCATTTCAGATATAGAAGAATTTAAATTAGAAATTCAAGGAGAAGAATTTGATCCAATTCAAGGAAAAAGAAAAAAAGAAGGGATTTTTTATACATCACCTGGTGTAACAAAGTATCTTTTAGAGGAAACGTTAGTAAAGTGGATTGAAGATAGAGAAAAAGAGCTGGGAAAAGACAATCTTCCTGAATTAAAAGAAAAAGATTTTGAAGAATTTGCGAAAAAACAAAAAAATAAGCGAATAAAGAAGAAATTGGCGGTAGAAGAGCATATTGAATATTTAATTAAATTGCAGCAAAGTGTCCGTTCGGTTTCTATTTTAGATCCTGCCTGTGGGTCAGGTGCATTTTTAAATATGGCTTTCGATATTTTGATCAGAGAAGGGGAACGAATAAATAGAGAGTTAGAAGAAAAACAAGGCGGTCAAGCCGAACTATTTGATATTAATAAACACATTTTGAAAAACAATTTATTCGGCGTGGATCTAAACGAAGAAAGTGTGGAAATCACAAAATTATCTTTATGGTTAAAAACGGCAAACAAACACGATGAATTAACGTCATTAGACGAAAATATCAAGTGTGGTAATTCCATTATCGAAGATAAAAATATTACGCCGAAAGCCTTTGATTGGAAAACCGAATTTAAAGACAAAATGGATAATGGAGGATTTGATATCATTATTGGGAACCCTCCTTATGTATTTGCAAGAAACAAAAGATTCACAGAAGAAGAAAAACAGTATTATTATACTCATTACAAATTAACGGAATATCAATTGAACACTTATTTATTGTTTATTGAACGTGCCTATCATTTGCTAAAAAATGGAGGATGGTTTGGTTTTATCGTTCCTAATACTTGTTTAACGATAGATTCATTTAAAAAAATGAGAAGGTTTTTATTAGAGAATACAGGTAATCTAAAAATCATTAATATCTATGACAAAATGTTCGAACAAGCAAATGTGGATACTTGTTTTATTATTTTCCAAAAAACGAAACCTACCAAGGTAACACTAGGAGAATATATAAATGAACAGATAAATATTGTTGCAGAGGTAGATCCAAGTGAATTAATTGATGAACAGAGTATTATTAACATTGCATTGATGAAAGATAAAAGATCAAGAGAATTAGTAAATAAAATCGAACAAAATTCTGTCTCACTTAATTCTGTTGCTACAGTTTCTACTGGTTTAAAAGCATATCAGGTAGGAAAAGGAAAACCAAAACAAACCGAAGAAATTAAGGAATCTAGGGCATACCATTCTACCCAGAAGCTCGATGACAGTTATATTCCATATTTAGAGGGGGCAGATGTGAAAAGATATCTTCTAGAATGGAGTGGAGAATATTTAAAATATGGAGATCACCTAGCTGAGCCAAGAAAGTCTGTACCTTTTGATAAACCTAGAATTTTAGTAAGACAAATTCCGACAAAGGGAATGTACGCAATAAATGCTGTTTATACAGAAAAGCATTTATTAAACGACATCAACTCAATGGTTATTTTTGATTTTAAGAAAGATCCACTTTTTATACTGGGGGTTTTAAATTCAAAAATTATCACTTACTGGTTCATTAACAAATTTGATAAGTTTCAACGACAGACTTTTCCTCAATTTAAAGTAAAAGAATTAAAAATATTCCCGATCCCTAAAGTTTCAGAAGAACAAGAAAAAGAAATAGTTAATTATGTGAAAGAAATGTTAGAAATTCAACGGAAGAAAGCAAAATTTTTCAAGAAATTAGAAATTGTTTTATTGGATTCTTTAAAAATCAAAGAATTACCTTCTTCCTTTAAGACGTTTTTCGAATGGTCTGTTGAAAAGTGGCTTGAAAAAATAAATCAGTATAAAACACTAACAATTAATGAGAAAGAAGAGTGGATTGAATTTTACGAAAGTAAAAAGGAATACATTGAGAATTTAAATAATCATGAATTATCGCTGAACCAATTGATTGATCAAAAAGTGGGTTTAGCTTTTGGATTAAATGAACAAGAAATGGAATTAATAGATGAATATTTAAAGGATTTTTTAGGGATTGACTGATATTCTAGTTTTTATATATAAATCAAAGTTCAGACTATCTTTTAAAGATACAAAATAGTCTATAGAGTTTTTCTCTGTTTGTGTACCATCTATTATAAACAGCATTTGTTAAAAAATTCTGCGTTAAGAGGTGATTTTTATTTTTAAACAAAAGAAAGCGGGAATTCCCGCTTTCTTTATCCTCCAAAACTTAATGAAGGCGGTTTTACACGAAACACTTCATTTAAGTAAAGAAGAAAACATGAATGAAAAAGCCACTTTCGGCTCTTTTGTTGTTTCATCGCTTATATTTGCTCATGAAATCAATCAATGCTTGTGCAACGAGGTGCTGTAGTTGGTATTGGGGATAGTTATCTTCGCAGAATTTGCTAAATTCCTCGTAAATTTCGCTGTTCATTTTAATGCTTTTATTTACAAAATTTGCGTTGCTTCGGTATACCCGCTCATCAAGAAGAAGAAAAGCAGACGATTTGCAATTTTGTATCAGCGACTTTAGTGTGTCAAAGTTTTCTTGTATGAACGATAATACTTCTGAATCACCGTATTTGCCTTTTATGTTTTTCTCATCTCGTATAAAGCGGTAGTACTTTCTGTCCGCCTGATGGTAGAAGTAATCGCATTTACGCATTTCTTTTGTAAATGTACTATATGGAATACCGATGAGATCAGCTATTTCTTTTAACTCGTATTTTTGAAGTAATTCATTTACTTTTTTTACTCTTTCTTCAGGTGCCATAGTAAAGAAAGTATCCTTGTCCATTTTCACAACTCCTTTCTAAAAGTATTGTCATTGCATTATACAGAAGAGAAATCTTTTTTATTCAAAATTCGACATATTTTTCATTGATACATAAGAAACTGGGTTAGTACTCATAGTTAGTTTCGGTGGGCTTTGAGAAAGAAGAGAGAGGTAGGATAAAAATAAAAATGGGAAACCTCAAAGGTTTCCCGTTGTGTTATTGTGATACTCTTTTTCAGCAAATTCTATGGCTTTTTTGTTGCAAATTTTGCATTTACATCCATTTTTTAACTGAGTATAATTTGTGGAAGTATACTCACCTAAACAAAATGGACAATTCCAAATTGCAGGATATTTGCTTTTATAAGATATTTTGTCAGCAGGGATAACGTTCTTTTTGGAGTAGAATTTTGCAATAATAGGGTTATTTCCTGCAAGACTTTTGTTAAACGGAACGGTTCTATGCCATCTAACGAGTGGGCTGTTTTTTATATGAATATTTTCCACGTAATATAGACATTTTTTACATCTCCCTTTCGAAGAAATTAAGTTTTTAGCTTCACTTTGATTTTTTGGAAATCTATATCCACAATTAGGACATCTTACATTGAAGGTATGATGTGAACCTTTTGAAACAGTAAAAGGATTTTTGTTGTCAGAGTCTAAGTGTCTGAGAAGACCAGGTGCAAATTCGGCAAAGCTGTTTTCTTTAACTATAAAAGCATTTCCCTCTACCTGAGCTAGGAGATTATCTATCATAATGGATAATTGTTGTTCCGAATACTCCATTATTGGCAATTCATATTTGTTTTTGATAATTTGAAGGGTTTTCTGAATAGCAGGAATCAAAAATCGGTAGCTTGGCTCATGTTTCCCGCAACTGACTTCAAATTGATTATCATGATATTTTAACGGTGGTAAACCTTCTTCTCTTATCCTGATAAAGATTGATACCTCGTTATGATTTTGTAGCATGTCATTTTTTTTCTGATCACTTGTTACTCGATTCGCTGTCCCATGTTGTGCACCGTCATATTCGATTGCCAACCTTAAAGTCATACTATATATGTCAATTTCAACTGAATTTCCATTTGACCATTTTTTATCTTTTAACTTATGTTTTTTAAAACCACCAATAATTTCGTTGAATAGGAGAAGTAGCAAACCTTGTGTTTTTGAGTTTTGATGCGCACTTTTATGTTTGGGACAACCTTGATGTTGTGAAGTTCTCAGTTTCACTTGTTTTGTGTAGTAATCCTGACAAAGTTCACACCAAAAAGGGTAACTCTTTGATGAAAATGGTGGAATTAACTCAGCGTTGTAATCAGGGTGTAATTCTTTTGCTATGTGTGGAAAACGAACTTTTAAATTATTTTCAGGAGTTGCAAGTTCTCCGCTACAGTATGGACAGGGTACATGATCAACTAAGTCTGCACATCGTTGCATTTTTTCTTCATTTATTCCCCAGTTATGTGTGCTACACATAACGTATATTTTACGATTTGATTGATATGATGTGTATTCAGGAAATACATTATTTGCACTATTTTTTTCAAAATTCCAGTACATCTCAACTCGTTTAGGCGCTTTATAAGCGATGCTTTTTTCATACGGTACCTCATTGCAAATATTGCAAACAGGTGAACCATTATATATAGCCTGGTACACTTGTTTGGGAGACTTAATAAATGAGCAACCTCTATTTTCATATTGACAAATCCAATATGCGTCATATGTATCTTTGCATGTTACTTGATCGAATGTTTTGCCAAGCAACCGTTTGTTCTTATCTTTATCCCAAAGAACGCTCATAATGCCTTTAATGTTTAAATTCCTATTCGTAATGTTATTCATAACACTACCTCCATAATATTCCTATGGAAGTAGTTTTACCAATTTTATCTAATATTATACAATTGCTTTTTTAAAGAATGTGTTGCCAAAACCCGTAAAAATAATCTGAGTTAAGAGTTTTGAAATGTGGGACACAACCATTTCTTTTCTAAAGATAAATAGCCCATTTTCAAAAAAGAGGAACTAGAGAAAAAATGCTCTAGTTCCTTTTTATTGACCAAAATCATATAGTAGTTGATTTTTCATTTGCCATTATGCTGAATAAAAACTGATCACACCAATAATCATAAAAAGCAGTAGTATTAAAATGAAAGTAATAAGTAATTTTTTCATTTTACCGCCTTATTAAGGTGATAGGCACCCTTGCCAAGAATCACGCCCCGATTCACCTAAATCATACCCGTGATATAATAACAATTATCTGGCAACGATATAATCTGAACAAAGCATTTTTATTTCTGTAAGAAGTTTCTCGAAAATTTTATTTGTATCCTGTTTACATAATAAATCATATGTCATGGCTGGTACTACCTCTGAACTTAAACGTTTTTTGACACTGCTTACTTTCTTCTTTATTTTTTTATCATCTAATTGTTCCCATGGTTTGCTATTCGGATCTTTTTCGTGTAGAGCTTTTGCAACTATTAATGGTACATCATCAAAGTCATCGAATTCTACGTCTATATTCATAATTTGTTTAATCAAAGATGGAGCTATATAGTTTTCAATTTCTCTTTTATCAGTCATAAATGCCTTAGAACCATCATTTCTAGCGTTAATTTTATCAACTATTTCTTGGTACTTTGGTTTATCCTTATTATCAAGATCGTAAAAATGAATTTCAGGTATTCCAAGTTTTCGTAAATATTTATGTTCCACCCAATCCTTTAATGTATTACCTCCTAATGGGATTATAACTATTCTTTTGTCATTAAGAATATCTGGATATGTAGAATCTTTTTCATGATATAGTTTACTTACATGATTAATAAAGGAAACATCAGTTGGACCTTCAACACATATCAAAACTTTGACTTCTCGATTCACATCTGGAAAAATTCCAAGGGTCTCAGCGATTTCATCAAAATTAATTGTATTTTTGCTGTAAATTTGCTTTGTTCCATTCGCATGTTTTTTGATAAATCGTATGCTATCAGTAGGTAATAAACTGGCGATTGCAGGGACATGTGTAGTTATGAGGACTTGAGTATTATCAGTTTCAGCTAATTCCTTCAAAGCTTTTATTAAAAGTATTTGATTATTTGGATGTTGAGAAGTTTCGGGTTCTTCAATAGCATAAATTATTGAAGAAGATTGGTTTTCTCGTTTTTTTCGTTCAGCTTCGGCACGGAAGAAATTTAATAAAATTAATCGTCTTACACCACTTCCACGTTTGTTAATGGGTATATCATCATCTCCATTAATTGTTATATTAAATACCTTGTCCCATTTTGGTTCATTTTTAAAACGAGGAGATAATTGATTAGCAAGTTCTTCATCTATTTCTTTTAGTTTGTCTAAAGTATCGTTTGCAATTTCAAGAACTTTTTTTGTAACAGTATTTTTTATATTTTCTAAATCATCTTGGACAGTTTTTAATGCTTCGATAATTGCAATTTTCATTGGGTCTTGTATTTCCGCATCTTGATCGCTGCTTGACCTGTCAGATTGAAATAAGGCATAAATTGGTAATGCTTTCTCAAGTTGTGTCCAAATTGTTTTGGCATCTCCTGTTTCTAAAGGAATAAGTACTTCTTTTAATTCTAAATCCTCATAATGTTCCCGTATTGCTTTTCTTATACTTACATTTGATCGTAAATCAATGTCTTCTGTGTTAATTCCTAATTGTTTAACTTTGTTTTTTAACTCACTATTTTTTAGATGTATTAAATCCTTCAATTCTGGTTTTGTTGGATGGTATGCTTTCAGCATTACCTTTTCTTTGGGGTTTTTAAGTCCGCAATTATATTCTTTAATAATTTCTAAATATCCGTCTTTATTTACAAGAAATTCAGAGATTAAATCTGTTTTAGAACTACTGTCAAGAACAATTTCTTCAGGAAAATCAGTAAAAACGCATCCGATTTTGACAATTTTACTGTCTGAATAAACACATGCATCAGAAGGGTCAATTTTGACTAGATTATTATTAAAAAAGATTTCTAAAGCTTCTAGAATTGTTGATTTACCAATATCATTTTTGCCGATAAAAGCCGTTAAATTGTCAATCTCCACTTCAGTTCTTTCCTGATAAGATCTAAAATTTTCAAGTATCACTTTTACTAATTTCATACATAATCCCCCCATCTAAACTATTTTAGCAATCTAACACTTAAATTGGCAATATAAGGGCATATTTTAAAAATATAGTATGATATATAATGTATTACAAAAGTCATAATAAATGCATAAACATACAACATATGAACGAATAGTTTTCCTTCTTCCCACCTTTCCTTTATATGGTATAATGTCTCCAGAAAGAGGGGAGAGATATGGAAGAATGAATTTATATACTTTGCTGATGAAAATGTTACTTTATAATAGGGGGAAAACATCTTGAAGAAAATGTTTGCAGGATTTTTGGAATACACAGAAGAAGAATTCAAGGAATTATGGGAACAGGCAATCTTTGTAGTAGATACAAATGTATTGATAAATTTTTATAAATACACCAACAAGGAAACAACTCAAAATCTCTTTGATATCCTTAAGGAATTAAAAAAGGCTAATAGGTTATGGATACCTCATCAAGTAGCTCTTGAGTATTTTTTTAATTATGAAAACAATATGTATAAACAAAATGAGGGTTATCATTTATTAGGCAAGAAGCTAAAGAATTTAAAGGAAGATGCAAAAAAATCTTTAACCAAGTTCAAAGTGAACATCCATATATTAATACTGATAATTTTCAGTTTTTTATTGAAAACTTGGAACAGTCATGTGAAAAATTACAAAAACAATTGGATAAAGAAATTGAGAGCTTGCCAGATGCTGAAGCAATAAAAAATGATTTATTGGAATTAATGAGTGGTATTATAGGAGAGCCATACGATCAAAAAAGAATAAATGAAATAGAAAAAGAGGGGAAAGAAAGGTATCATCACAATGTACCTCCTGGGTTTAAAGACAAAGATGATAGAAATAAACAAGGTTTTAGAACCTATGGTGGTATTAAGATACCAGCAGTTATACGGAGATTTAATTGTATGGAATCAAATGATAGATAAAGCAAGAGAAAAAAATATGGAAAGACCAATTATTTTCATCACAGAAGAAAAGAAAGAAGATTGGTGGGAGAAAGATGGTTCTAAGATTAAAAGACCACACCCTCATTTAATTCAAGAGTTTTTGGAAAAGACAGGGCAAAAGTTTTATATGTATCGCACAGATAGTTTTGTTCAGTATGCTAAGAAATATTTAGGGGCAAATGTGACTGATGAGCAAATACAAAATGTTACAGAACAAGTAGAAAATATCAGGAAAGTTGATGAGCTAAAGGAAAAGAAACAAAGAACTAAAATTGATATTGATAAAGTGTTGAAATGGTTAACTGATGATGAAAAAGCAAGATTTAATAAGATGTTGAGTGATTCCTATGATTTCGAGTTAAATCCAGATGTTGCAACATTTAAATATAATAGGGCAATTGAATGGGCATTGAGAGTTTCTGTAACTAAAATGGAAGGCAAACTTCTTGAGTTAATTTCTATTATGGCATCTTTTCATTCTGGTTATGCTCATGAAGCCCAACAAATTTATGACAATCTACCTGAAGATTTAAATAAGAGAGCGACAATACTCTTAGAGGCAATAAAACGTTTAGAAGATAGAATTGCATTCTATGAGGTTCAGGGATATTAAAATTGAAAGAATTAAATTTATCTAAAGCCTAAAGATACAAACAACTCCGAGACAATGGGCTATATAAGATAATGAGTCTGAAGATGTTGAGGGAATATTTAACATAACAAAAATGGTTCTATGGGGGCTAGACTAAATGTTAAGCCTCTTTTTTTCTTTATCTGTCTCCCTATACTAGATTTTTTCAAGTATAGGCGAATATTCAACGTTAATGGAAGAAGTGGGTTTTAAAGTTATTTTTGCTCAACATTTTGATAGACCTACTCTGTTAGATAGAGATAACGGAATAAGAAATTGGATTGAAATGTTCGGTAGTAGTATGTTCGGAGGGTTAACCGAGGAAACAAAGGTTTCATAATAACTAAAGTGGAAAACAACCTGAAAGAAATCTTATTTCATAACGGTGGATGGTTCGCAGATTATAAGCGAATTCGTGTAATTGGAATCAAAGAATAATTAACAGGGGTCGGATACGAGTATAAATTTATATAAAACATGCATCATTTGGTTAACCATAGATATATCATTAGCAAACAAAAACGCTTAGGTCTGAAAATTACCTAAGCATTTTTATATATTTTAATAATTCCCGATTAAATCAACGAATTCTGAGAATCGATGGTTGAACACTTTTTTATTTTTCACGAAAGACAAGGGATTTCAATGTTGACGTTTTTGTTCTACATAAGCTTTTACTTCATCTGGAAGATTGGCATTCAGATGGAGTTCTTTTGCAATCACATGTAGCATCTTTGCCACATCTTCTACCCGATGACGGTCAGAGTCGGGAAGTAAACGAGATACGGTTTGTTTGGCAACCTCCGATTCCAAAAACGGAACAACATCTCGGACTTTACGTGCCACTTCTAACGAAAGCTCTGCCGTTTTTTGACGATAACTCGTTCCACCGTTTAGATGAAATTTCCATTCTTTTTGCAATTCATGAAGGAACTCTGTGAAAGATACGGCATGTTCTTTTCCCATTACTTCATCCATCCTGAATACCTTCTTTCCATTCAGGTTGTTCATCTATATCCTTATATACCCTTTTCTTTAGGTTACCCTGAAAATAAGCAGTATACAAGATATGAACCTAATAGTACGGGCAATACAGCTTATTTTAATGCATCGTTGTGCCAAAAAATCGGCATGAGTGTCTCTGTTAAATGTTGATGTTCAATCTTCATTCCTTTTTTATAGAAAAATATTCAACAAGCCGTTTATGAAGTGTAAAAAAGCAGGAGCTCGAAATTCTGATGATGTACTTTTGGTTCCATGAAATCGAAGCTGATGATGAGAACTATTGGGAGAAGTATCTAAGTAAGATTATTATCTCTTTAGAATAAACATCCATGAGTAATTTTACTCCCCACCCAATCATGGAAATAACAACTTGGATTCACCTTTATTTTCATAGAAAAGTTGTGTAGAATTTTCTATGCTCTTTAATCTAAAAAGGATTACATTCCATATCGGCGGGTTTTGTATGGGGAAAACGTTTTCCCTCATGTAGTAAATGCATGGATTTAGCCATATGGAACGAGGGGCTATTATGTACATTGCTTCATGTAAAGTGCCCATTTCTAACTGGTAAAAAACTGTTCCCCTTAATCAATCAAGTTTTGTTTAGCGATCATAAGAGGTGGTTTCAACAAAAAAACATTGTTTCTAATTGTTATTTGTTCTGATTTTTCCTTACTATCCATGCATTTTACAAGGACTGTTTCAAATTCTTCGTGCTAACATGACATTTTAAAAGAAGTTGGAAAAATTAATTAGTAAAGATGTCTTTTGAGTGATTAAGAAAAAAGCTGATCCAACAGCAATGGATCAGCCCTGTTTGGTATGAGTATACATGTTGTTCATATCGATAACGACACTATATGTTTTATTTTTGTCGGAGATAGGAGTATCTCCTTCTTTATTTTTGTAATCGAATAGTTATGTGGTCTGTATTTTTTGATTCTTAAATAACTAAACTATGGTGAACCGTATCATTGCTCTACATAAACAGGTGAATTCCACTGCCCTTGTCGTTAATAATTTATCTACAGCCTGTATTCAACGCATGTGGAGTGTGTCGCGAAATTAACCTTGAAGTTGTAGAAACTAAATAAAAAAACTCCTGCCAAAGTCGAAATAAAATTTTGATAAATGGTTGGAAAAAGGCTTGAGGGAAAAGAGAAACCCCATATCCCTCCAGCCTTTGTTTTTGACATTTTCCCGAGAAGTCTCCCTTCCTCTAAACGGAGTAAAGGGGGAGATGAATCGGGAAATTTTTGATTCACAAAAACGAACATATGTTTTATAACTAACCCATCCAATGAGGAAGGAAAGAAGGTAGTTTTCACGCTTCATGGCTAAAAAGTGTTCTTCCGGGCATTCAAAGCGGATTTGGAGCGATTGTACGACTGCAATCTGGAGTCCGCCCACATTTGGAATGAATGTCTTCGATTGGCGAAAGGCCATTTTCTCCAATACAGCCGCTCGATCATCTAAATGGAATGAAGGTGCGAGAGGTTCATACGGTTTTACGAAGCCTCAATGAAATAGGCACTTCAATCAGTAACAACTACCTAACAGAGCACATAGCTTGTTGATGAGAGTACTCGAAGTAGTCGGTGGATTTATCTGAATTACAGATATCTTTCTGATTCCTTTCGTTCTACTCTCATCCCTGTCTCTGGTTGGTCGCCAGAAACCAAAAGATTTATAACGATAAGGATGGTGTAAAATGTATAATTTTCAAAATGAACTTCAAATGTTAGGTTTGGATGATTTCGCGGCGGGTGAGGTGATGGTTTGGGATCCTCAAACCCAGACCTATTTGATTGATGATGCTCGTCAATTCGGTGGACGTTGTGGAGGTTTTGGACGTTGTTTTGGACAATGTTTTGGACAATGTTTTGGACAGTGTTTTGGACAATGTTTTGGACAATGTTTTGGGCAATGTTTTGGGCAATGTTTTGGGCAGTGTTTTGGACGTTGTGGTGGACGTTGTGGTGGACGTTGTGGTGGAAGTTGATTTATCTGCTTCAATTGCTGGGGGAGTGGTTTTGGAAGAAATATCTAGTTCCCTAGCTCAAAAAGGTGATTACCTAAGAAGAAAGGACTGCCCCTGCATAATTCTCTGCAGGGGTCCCTCTTTAGAAATGAACATAAAGGACAAATAGAAGTACATAAAATGATACTACGCATTTAGGAACAACCACGGATAAGGAGGAGTAGAATGGCAAAATTGAACGATTCCTCGCGTCTGAAGGTGAAAAGAGACACGTTTTTTCTCCCGGATCCAAACGGTGGTGTGTATTTTAGGAATAACTCCAGCTCATTTCGTATGAAAGGCAATACAATCTATCAGTGGATTGAAAAACTGATGCCCATGTTCAACGGAGAGCACACATTGGGAGAATTGACAGAGGGATTATCGGCCCCATATCGGAACAGGGTATATGAAATTGCAGAAATTCTGTACCGGAACGGCTTTGTTCGGGATGTGAGCCAAGACCGTCCGCATCAATTGGACAGCAAGATTCTCAAAAAGTATGCTTCACAAATTGAATTTATAGAAAGTTTCGTTGATTCCGGTGCGTTCCGTTTTCAAGTATATCGTCAATCTAAAGTATTGGCAATCGGCTCTGGCCCATTTTTAGTCTCATTAGTTTCTGCGTTGATCGAATCTGGATTGCCTAAGTTCCATGTTCTGATTACAGATTCGATGCCTACTAATCGGATGCGGTTGAAGGAACTGGCGGAGAATGCCCGCAAAACGGACTCCGAAGTAGCAATAGAGGAGATAACTCTACAGAAGGGAGCGGGTGGGAGTTCTTGGCGAGAAGTGGTGCAACCATTTGAGTGGATTTTATATGTCTCGCAGGAAGGCAATGTAGGGGAACTGCGGGCTCTTCATGCCGTTTGCAGGGAGGAGAAGAAGGGGTTTCTCCCCGCCATATCTTTGCAGCAAGTGGGTTTAGCGGGTCCATTAGTGCATCTGGATTCTGAGGGATGCTGGGAATCCGCATGGCGTCGCATACACCGATCCGCGCTTCGCGAAGACCGACCGTCGCAAACTTTTTCTTCAACAGCAGGAGCAATGTTGGCGAATGTAATTGTATTTGAATTATTTAAAAAAGTTACAGGAGTGACTAAATCGGAACAGAGAAATCAGTTTTTCCTTCTCGACCTGGAAACATTGGAAGGTGACTGGCATTCGTTCATACAACATCCACTGGTGACGAATGAATGTGTGGCGGCTGAATTGATTCAAGATCTTGATTTGAGGCTTAAACAGAATTCGAGCCGCAATGATCCGAGTAGATTGTTTCATTATTTCAATCAATTGACATCCGCAGAATCAGGAATTTTCCATATATGGGAGGAAGGCGGCTTGAAGCAGCTTCCGTTGGCCCAGTGCTGCGTTCAAGCTGTTAACCCACTATCGGAAGGCCCGGCTGATCTGCTTCCAGAAGTTATCTGTGCAGGTCTAACACATGAGGAGGCACGGCGGGAAGCGGGGTTGGCTGGGATTGAATCGTATGTATCGCCAATGATAGATTTACTTGTTACGTCATCTTTAAACCGCAAAAAAGAGGTTGGTGTCATCACACCACAGGAATTTATTGGTGTCGGGGCAGGGGAAACGATTGTGGAAGGCATTTGCCGAGGATTGCAAAAGTGCTTGGACGAGGAGCTGAGCAAACGGCAAGTTAATCGCAGGGAACCTATTTTTCGGGTACGGTTGGGTACGGTGGAGGATGAACACTGCAGATTTTATTTGCAGGCACTGACGACGATGCATGGACCGCCGACGATCGGTTTGGGAGAGAAGGTATTAGGCTTTCCTGCGGTATGGGTCGGCACAGGCGGCCGCTGGTATGGCAGTGCCGGCTTGAATATAACAATGGCGTTGCGGAAAGCGCTAGAGCAGGCGCTTATGGATGCACAAAATCAAGCTCAAGCGTCTTCACTCCGAATACAAGTGCAGGATGATTCCTCCATTCTTCTAAACGAAGAGGAGCCATTAAGAATTGAGATCCCTGCTTGTGAAGAAACGGCACAATTGGAGCTCTTGCAGTCCGCCATGCAGGTCTTGAAACAGAACAGGATGCGGCTTTTCGTCTTTGATTTAGCGATAGAACCTTTTTTGAAAGAGGAACTGGCAGGGGTGTTTGGCGTGCTGTTAAGAAAGGAGAATTTCTGATGGGTGCTTGCGTATTGATGGTTGGAGAAGGGGTATTGGCAGATTTTGTGTATGAAAAATTGTCCGTTCAATATCAGGTGGTTCGGCAAATTGATTTCGAGAAAGGAGTTCCGGAAGAAACGGGTTTGGCTCTAGTGTTGCACGATGCTTGGCATCCCTCCGCTCATCACAAGGCGGAAGAGGTGCTACGACCGTTAGGCATTCCATGGCTTCGGGGCTTCGTTTCATTTGGTGAGGGCGTGATCGGTCCGCTAGTTCACCCTAATACACCGGGATGTTCTCAGTGTGCTGATATGCGACGCCTTATAGCGGGGTACGACCGTAAGGAAATGTGGGAGCTGCAACAGATGATGGCGGTGCAAGGAGGAATACAACGTGATGCATGGGCATCACGAGCCGGACTTTTGCAGATGGCCTACCTGATCGCCGCGGAAACGAAGAGGGTGTTAGAAGGCAGTCGTGCCCACTTAGAAGAAAAGGTGTTCCTAATCAACCTGAAAACATTAAAGAACTCATGTCACTTCTTTCTGCCCGACCCGTTATGTACGGTATGTGGTCAATTACCCGACGATTCACCGACAGCAGCCCAACTATCGCTGCAACCAAGTCCGAAGATCAGCGCTGACAGTTACCGTTGCCGTCCGATAGAAGAGTTGAAAGAAGTACTGGTCAAAGACTATCTAGATTACCGAACTGGATTATTGAATGGTAAAATGCATCATTTCGTGCTGCCGTTTGCGGATGTCGTTGTAAATATGCCAATGTTTATAGGGGACGAGGGAGTGGCAGGCCGGACTCATTCCTATGAGATTAGCGGGTTAACCGCCATTTTGGAAGGATTGGAGAGATATTGCGGCATCGAATCTCGTGGCAAACGAACGGTGGTTTATGACAGTTACCGAAACCTAGCAGATCAAGCACTCAACCCATTAAAGGTAGGAGTGCATGCAGAGGAACAGTATGCGCGACCCGATTTTCCGTTCAAACCGTTCCATCCTGATCGTCCAATGAATTGGGTATGGGGCTATTCGTTTTTACAAGAGCGTCCGATTTTGGTCCCAGAGTTGCTCGCATATTACAGTTTAGGTGGTGGGGATGGCTTTGTCTACGAAACTTCCAACGGATGTGCATTAGGCGGGAGTTTAGAGGAAGCGATTTTCCATGCCATTTTGGAGGTGGTGGAGCGTGATTCATTCTTAATGACTTGGTATGCGCAGCTGCCTCTTCCGCGTCTTGACCTTCGTTCCGCTAACGACAAAGAATTACAGTTGATGGTTGACCGTGTACGTGCGGTGGCAGGATATGATCTGTATTTTTTCAACTCGACGATGGAACACGGAATTCCAAGCGTCTGGGCAGTGGCGAAAAACAGGAAACAAAAGGGGTTGAACCTCATCTGTGCCGCTGGAGCTCATCCGGACCCCCTACGGGCGGTGAAAAGCGCGATTCACGAGTTAGCAGGCATGATGCTTGTGCTTGACGAGAAATTTGAGGCAAACCGAAAGAAATATGAGAAAATGTTACACGACCCGTTATTAGTACAGCAGATGGAGGATCATGGCATGCTGTACGGTTTGCCGGAAGCAGAGGAACGTCTGCAATTTTTGTTGGATGACAATCGTCCGTTGCGAACGTTTGAAGAAGAATTCAAACAGCAAACGAAGCGTGCGGACTTGACTGATGAGCTCCGGGATATTCTTCAGAAGTTTCGACGATTGAACCTCGAGGTAATTGTGGTGGACCAGACAACACCCGTAATCAAACGAAACGGATTATATTGCGTGAAAGTACTGATTCCAGGAATGTTACCGATGACATTTGGACATCACCTTACCCGCGTGACAGGTCTCGAGAGGGTGTTCCGGGTACCGATGGAACTCGGGTATACGAAACAACCGCTCACGCTTGAACAGCTTAATCCACATCCCCATCCGTTCCCATAGGAGGTGGGAGGATGAAGCTAGATACGTTTTTACACCATCTTCATTTTGACATCGATAAGATTATGCCGCCAAATTGGGAGGTAGATTGGGAAGATGCGCCACTTCCGTATAAGTTGTACCGCAATTTGCCAGTGATTCCGCTTTCTTCAGAAATACCGTTAACGTTCGAGGGAAGGGAAGCGCCTGAAAAGCTCGACCTAGAAGGAATAGGTCATTTTCTTTGGTACGTTTTCGGCCTTACTCAATTTTGTCAGCTTGCCTTTTCCATGGGTCCGACGGAACAAGCGGAAAACCTAATGCATTTGTACCGGCGGTTTGTTCCCTCGGGCGGGGCGTTGTATCCAAACGAATTATACGTGTATTTGAAAATGGAGGATGTTTCAGAAGGAGTGTACCATTACGATGTGGCACACCATCGTTTGGTATTGTTGCGGGAAGGCAATTTCGATTCCTATCTAACTAGGGCTTTGGGCAATCGCTGTGACGTGTCGGCTTGTTTCGGTATGGTTTTTGTATCGACAATGTTTTGGAAAAATTTCTTTAAATACAATAATTTTGCTTACCGCCTGCAAGGGCTGGATGCTGGCGTGCTAATCGGGCAGCTGTTGGAAGTGGCGAAACAGTTCGGCTTCGCATCGACAGTGTATTTTCAATTTCTTGATAGGGCGATCAACCATCTGCTTGGACTATCCGAACAGGAAGAGAGTGTATATGCGGTGATTGCATTATCTGTGGAGTCTTTCATCACTTGGTTTGCTAACGATAATAACTTAGAAGAAAATGTTTCTGCCACTGAATTGTGCAGAGAATTGCCAGCAGTTCAGCATCATTACTATATTCGGTCGCGGAGGATCATTGACTATCCGATGCTGAGAAAAATGAATGAAGCGTCGATGTTGGAATCATCACGATCATTTCGGCAGATTAAGAGAAAGAAGAAAGATACATGTGGGGTCCAAGCGGTAGTTCTGCCTTGTGTGAAGCGGTTATCGTATGATCTGGCGTCAGTCTGCCAGAAGCGATATTCACCAGGTATGGATTTTGTTTTGGGAAAGGTAAGTCAAGAACAATTGGCCACTTTGTTGCAAGAGGCGACGCTTTTTTTCACGTATCGAAATGATTTAGATGGAGAATATGAGAAGCCGCCGTCCCGTGTCTCCCTGTATGGCTGTTTTTATAACGTTGAAGATGTTCCAAATGGTGCTTACTACTATGATAGTGCTGTTCATGCGTTAAGACGGATACGTTCTGGAGATTATCGTCACTACCTGCAATACGGAATGTCAATGGACAATGTTAATCTGTTCCAAGTGCCGCTCTGTCTGCATGTGTTAGGAGACAGGGATCACCTTCAAATGGAATTAGGGTACAGAGGATATCGCATTCAACAAATGGAGGCGGGGATGCTCGTGCAACGACTGCTCTTGGTGGCGTCTGCCATGGGGATGGGTGGGCACCCGCTTCTCGGATTTGATGTGAACTTATGCGATAAACTTTACAAGATCGATTCGCGATGGAAAACAAGCTTAATCCAAATCCCGATCGGACCCTATCGTCCTCGTGCCTGGTTAAAAGGGAGTTTGCGCAGTTAGGAGAGACATGAGTAAAGCTCTAGTTTTGTTGCAAGTAAACATATAATCGTTTTATAGCTATTTCCCATTATTAATAGCAAACAAATATTTATGAGTTTTTGAAGCAGTAAGGGAAACAAAAGAGTAATTAGGTTGTCTTGAAAAATAAATGAATAAAAAAGACAGATCTATATGTATATGATCCATCCGGTAAAGATTTGAAAAGGATTCTAGATTAGTAACGACCGAAAAAACAACTGCACCCAACAATAATTAAAAGGATAAACAGTACAACAATTAAAGCAAAGTTTGACCGCAAGCCACCTGACATTTTGTATACCTCCGTTTTACATGGATAGTACATCCTACGTAAAACATAACGAGTCTGTATAAGGCAAACATTAGTTTTACGAAATTAAATACAGCTAATGAAAAAACGGAGTTAAGTCCATATAATTGTGTAAAAGGGAAATAGAAAAAGAGCCATGTTGCTTCCCCTTTGGTAGAATAAATAGTGGACCAAAAACACCAAACATAAGGAGGAATGCAACCTTGGTAGTAGCCGTTTCTCATATTGGATGTTTCCGCCTGTGCGATTTCGAGGAAATGTTTGATTTCTTCCCGCATAATCAGTTCTAATTTTTCTTTCACAAACTGACGGATGGCACTTTCCAGTTGATTTGCCCAGTCGACATTCGGTATACTTTTAGACATAGGTAGGGTTCTCCTTTCTCTGGAATGTTTTTGGTCCAATCAGAGAATACCCTACCTTTTTTCTTTTGATCTAGCAAAATGTTTTACACAAAATTTTATACATCATCTTCCCCTCTGATTCAGGAATTGATATGTACCACCATTTTATACATTAAATTTATGAACTAATTCTTGTAATTTTTCTGACATTGTTGCGAGCGTTTTTGCTGAAGAGGTAATTTCCTCCATCGAAGCTAGTTGTTCCTCTGTTGAAGAGGCTACTTCTTCGGATGTCGCCGCATTTTCTTTTGCTATTGCTGTAAGTTCATTTGCTGTAGATGATATTTCTTGCACTCCTGCCGAGATTTGTTGAGTGATTGCAGAAATTTCCTCAATCTGTGGTGAAATGTCTTTCATATTTTGGATGATTTGGGCAAATTTTTTGGATGTTTCTTTCGATATCTCAAGACCATTTTCTACGTTTTGTGTAACTTCCGTCATTAATTTAACAGAATTTTCTGTTTTATTTTGGATTTTGAGAATTAATTCGGCTATTTGCTTTGCTGATGCCTGGGATTGTTCAGCCAGCTTTCTGACTTCATCGGCTACGACCGCAAAGCCTTTCCCATGCTCTCCCGCTCTTGCTGCTTCAATTGCTGCATTTAAAGCAAGAAGGTTCGTTTGATCTGCAATTCCGCTAATCACATCAAGAATTTGGCTAATTTCTTTGGAACGTTCGTATAAAGACCGAACCATTTTATCCGTCTCGATTACCGATGTATAGATGGAATTCATTTGGTCGACTGTACGCACAACAGAGTTTTCGCCATCTTCAGCCTGTTGCGTAGTTTGTTTTGTAAGTTCTGTAACTTGATTGGAACTATCAGCAACGCGGATAATCCCTTGGGCAATTTCTTCTAAAGAAGCAGCATTTCGCTCAATTCTGTTCGTTTGTGTTTCCGCCCCGCTTGCCACTTGCTGAATCGCAGAAGCGATTTGTTCCGTTGCAGCTGTTGTCTGATCTGCAATTGCTGTTAATTCCTCTGAAGATGCAGTCACTTGTTCCGCCGCGTTTCTTACTTCACCAACGATATTTCGTAAGTTTAAAATCATTTCATTCATTGATTGAGCTAATTGGCCAATCTCATCTTTTGATTTTATTTCAAGCAGCTTTGCCGACAAATCTCCTTCTGCTACCATTTTCATACGTTCTACTATCTGGGAAAGTGGTTTTACAATCATGTTGGAAAGGATAATCGAAATCGCCAAGCTAAGAATAATAGAAATAATGGTGAGGGATAACATAAAAGCATGTCCTGTTTCTGTTCCATTCGCCGTTAACGAATCAAGTTCTCGGAAACCAAAAATTGCTATGATGGTAAACAATAAAATAATAACAAAAAATCCACTAATAATCTTTAATCGAATGCCTTTCATCATTCATCCTCCATTCTTTATGGTTTCTTACAGCTCTTTAAGTTGTTTTTAATGAATCACATCATTTCTGTATTTAATGGATTCTTATTTCGCCATTCTCCGTAGATGTCGGATGGATAAATTGGTTCTCCACGGATATCGGTGACTTCGTTTGCTGCCCCGATAATAAAATAAGCCTTGCATCTACTTTTTCTGACAATCCAGTTTGACCAGTAGACCAGTATAAGAATTTTCCTTTTCCATCCATTGAAAAGCATTGGCATAAATCGATTACAGCGGAGATGACAATCCCTTGGACATAGAGGAAGCATGGGGAATGACTGTAATACTTTGCGATCATTCAACAGAACGAATTTGATGAATGTCCATTCCACATACTCGTTACATAGATTAATAACAGCGCGTTTTCTGTCTTGCCCCGCCATCCACCTCCTTTTAATATAAAAAACTGCCCTCTAAAATCCTAAAGAGGGCAGTTGAGTAGACAATGCACTACTTAAAAACCTTCTTGAAAAATCGCAATGATTTTTCACGGAAGGGCAACTGGCTGGCATGTCTATTGAGAATAGATTTAGCCCCTTTAGTTTTGCGTCCTACCCTTTCGAGTAGTTTGCTGATTTATATTAATTTTTGTAGAAGTTTGTTGAAACTTGTCTGATTATACTGTTACAAAATAAAATATAACAAAGCTTATAGTGAATTTTATATAGTAAAAAAGGCCTGTTTTTTGGTATATATTGATAAAATAACGAAGTTGAATAGTATTATTGTCCTGTTGGTATTTGGGATAATAGTTGTGTTTTTTGCGTGAACGTGTTGCAAAACGCATAACGAATGCCTCAATGCACATAAAAAAACCACCGCCTTGGAAAACATATAAATGATCAAGGGGTGGACACGGTCATGCAATTTAAACAACGAGCATGCATAGATTGATGAAATGACCTCTATTTTAGAAGCATTATTTCGGTATGACTCGCTATGACAGAGGAGATGGTAAACAGCAGAGCAGTCAGGAATCCTATGGATTTTCTCCATCAACCGCCGCAATAGCGGGGAACGAAAAGCTGCTTTTGGCCGTGTTCTTCCTGTCTTTTTGAAAACGAGGTTTGGCCAATGGCAGCTTGTGCTTCGCCGTGATTTGGAAAAGCGCGTTTTTCAAAATCAATGAAACAAGCTTTTCCTATATCTTTTCTTTTTGTGAACCGATATGAAGATCAAATATGGGAGGTGTTATAAAAAGAGTTAGCCGGTTTTGGCTATCTCCAAAAAGAGAATGGATACCTTGACTACATGGAGCAAATGAACACTTATTTTTTTTGCAATAACATACGCCAGTAATTCTCGATTCGTTTAAATGTGTCATCGGCACGCTGTGCAACAAAATCTCTTGCCAATTGGTAATCTATATCCCTTGGCGAGATGCCCTTCGTAGCAAATGAAAGCAGTTGTTCTTTTGCTTTTGCAAGCACTCTAGACAAATCTTCTTCATTTTGAATGCTCTCAAACATTTCTTGATAATTTTTGATGACTGATTCAATTTCTTCATGTGTATAAACCGTTTTCCCAAGTTTATTCGTCATGGACAGCTCACGGCTTTGTTGGTATGTTAAAGGAGCATTTAGTGGCCTGATTTTGGCCCGTGCTGCGATGAATCTTTCCTCTACCGATTGATGATTCATTGCTATTTTCGTATTGTGGCGGACGTAATCTTGAATCAGTTGATCAAATCCTTTTTTTACATCACCGCTTAAAAACGTATCACTGAAGTGTTGAAGTGCAACTGTTGAAGAAGCCAATTCAAGATGGGCTTCATAAGAATGCTGTTGTTCTTTACTAATTCCAAAAAGGTTAATCCCTGGATATGGTGACAAACTATCTACTCCGTCCGTGATGTGTTGTAAGATGGATTCTACTTTTCTTACTTCTTCATTACTAAGTGAATCAAAGTATTTGGATTCATATAAATATTGGCTGAACACAAGCCATTGATCCCGTGGCCGATAAGAGAAAATATCAGAAGGGTCAGCATTTTCTACGTGAAAAAACTTTTCCATCGGTATAGCCATCATGCCTTGAATTTGTTTGATTTCATCCGAAATCGTAAGTTTATAGGCTTGTCCATTTCGGATGACTTCCACTTGTTGTCCGGCCAATGGATCTTTGATTTCGTATACAGACGGCTTTTTGGCACTATTTCGAGCGACTATTGCTCCGATATATCCAAGATCAATTTTCACGGTTATTCCCTCCTAGTTCTAAATAGTTAGTAATTCATCCGCACAGCTTTTCTGCGCTCCAATAGTCACTAAAGTGAAAATGAGGATAAAAACTAGCAATAATGTCTATCCTTATTTTACAAAAATTTAATTTATTTCATAAACTTTCCCTTAAAAAGGGTATTCATTATTTTTATCGGTTTTTTTTTTATAAATAGTTAAATAATTATGATAACATCAATGGGTGCTAAAATCGGTCTTGACATTCACTCACCATTAATTATCTTATGCGGAAAGCGTAGCGCGATTAACGCTGCAATTGCTTATGCCAAACAACAAAAAAGCGGGATAAAGGAAGGGGGAGGGAAAATTTTGCCCCTCAAGTTTCTCCCTATCCTCATTGTGTGGTTTTATTTTTTTGATTTGGATGTAACAGGTTGGAAAAACGGGAAATATAACGTCTTTGTAAAAGCAGTTTGAAAATAAATATCAGAAAAATTGTAGTTATGCTATAATTCAATTAAATTTATTTTTTATGGAAGGATTTTGAATGAATGTTCTGGAAGTCTGTCAAGAGAGAAGGAGTAGATAATTGTGGGAATAACTTCAACTTTATTATTCAAAGAGCTTCGCACTAAAGAAGAAATTTTAGCTGGATTTTCGGTAATGAAGCATTTACGGACTCATCTTGATGAAAATTCGTATCTTGAGTTGGTGCTGGAAGCGCAGCAAAAAGAAGGATATCGATTAGTTGCTCTTTATGATCATGGCAAGATGGTGGCCATTACCGGATTTATGCCGATGATTACTTTGTACAACGGCCGCTTTATTTGGGTGTGCGATTTAGTTACAGCACCAAGTGAGCGGTCAAAGGGATATGGAGAAAAACTTTTGTCCTATGTACATCAATGGGCTGAAGAGAACGGTTATGGCATCGTCTCTCTGTCTTCTGGTTTACAGCGCGTTGACGCACATCGTTTTTATGAAGAAAAAATGCAATACGATAAAGTAAGCTACGTATTCTTGAAAAGATTATCAGAGTAACAACCAGCGGTATGAATGGCCCGTTTTGTCAATTAGTTTGGGTTATCGTCCATTTCATCATGTTCTCGATGGCAATGTATTTTTCCATGAAAAAGCGATTTCGCTTCCGTGGGCGTCAGTTGGAATTTCCATTTTTTCCGGCAATCCGGAGATATTATGGAGGATGAACATGGTTTGTATGTATTAAGGTGTTTCTAAGCTTTCGAAAGGAATAATCATAAAAGCAGGAGCTGAAAAAAATGGGCTGGATTATATTAATCGTTGGTCTGCTTCTCATGGGAGGCGTTATGGACTTTATCGCCAAAAAAAGAAACATAAATATAGATCCTGAAGAAGGGGCAAAAAATGTTTCAGATTCTGAAAGAATTTATGTAGAGACTTATATGCATGGTGCTAAACAAAATCATGACAATATTCCTTTTTTATAAACTTTCTTGAGGAAAAACGAATTTTCTTCCATCATTTGCGGCAGTGAAGGAATGTGGAATGGGTCTGATGGAAGCGTCACTTCCTAATGTTTTTGTTGCAGCAAAAGGGATGTGCAGCGAATGGATGAACTTGGAACACATCTTCATTGTTGTGTAACCCGCTCCGTTCCGCAAACTTCGGCACTAGAAGCAGAAGCGGTTTTTGCTGTTGGCTTTTCCAGGATTCGATCGCCAACCATCGCATAAGCGTTCATACTGGGTGTGTTCAATGGATGAAAGGGGTATCCCTTGTGAAGGTTACCCCGGTTTTTTTATGTTATTTTTGCGTTTGCAATTGATATTGTGGTTCTAGCATTGTTCCATATTTTTCATAATTGACATGCCAAGCGAATGCTTTTTCAAGAACGTGTGGCGTATGGCCGCCGCGCTTAAGCGCTTCCTTGAAGTATTCGCGCAACTGCGGACGGTAAGACGGATGCGCGCAATTTTCAATGATAAGAGGCGCTCGTTCCATTGGCGCCAGCCCGCGAAGGTCGGCATAGCCATACTCTGTGATGATCACATCAACGTCATGTTCGGTATGGTCCACGTGTGATACGAATGGAACAATGCTGGAAATAGCCCCGTTTTTTGCAATCGATTTTGTCACGAAAATGGTAAGGCGCGCATTGCGGGCAAAGTCGCCTGAACCGCCGATGCCGTTCATCATGTTTGTGCCGCGAACATGCGTTGAATTAACATTTCCGTATATATCCGCTTCCAAGGCGGTGTTAATGGAAATGAGCCCGAGACGGCGAATGATTTCTGGATGGTTAGAAATTTCTTGAGGGCGAAGGATAAGTTTGCCCCGGTAAGCATCCAAATTGGAATACACTTGTTTCATTTTGTTCTGCGACAAAGTAATAGAACAGCCGGAAGCGAATCGGACTTTTCCCGCGTCAATGAGATCAAACATAGCATCTTGAAGAACTTCTGAATAAACTTCTAAATTAGAAAATTCTGAATCTAACAAGCCGTAAAGGACAGCGTTTGCAACAGAACCTATGCCTGCCTGAATCGGCGCCAAATGTTCGGAGAGTCTCCCGGCTGCCACTTCTTTTCGGAGAAAATGGATTAAATGGTTTGCGATCGCAGCCGTTTCCGCATCTGGAGGTACGATTGTCGATGGCGAATCAGGCTGGTTTGTCAGAATGATTCCAATAATTTTATCCTCATCCACTGGAATGCCAATCGTGCCGATTCGGTCGTCCACTTTTGTCAAAGGTATCGGGTTTCGTTCGCCTTGTTTGCCGGCTTCATAAATGTCATGAAGTCCTTTCAGCGCCTTTGGCTGGGCTGTGTTTAATTCGACAATAACGTGTCTGGCTTTGTTCACGAAGATCGATGAATTTCCTACGGAAGTTGAAGGAATGATCATTCCGTCTTCAGTTATTGCAATCGCTTCCACAATTGCAAAATCGATAGGATTTAATACGTCTGCACGCACTAGTTCCGCCGTATGTGATAAATGTTGATCAATAAACAAAATTTCCCTTTCGTTAATTTTTTTGCGCATTACAGAATCGGCCTGGAACGGAAGACGCTTGTTGACGATTCCTGCTTCTGCCATCATTTTGTCCACGTCCGAGCCAAGTGAAGCGCCTGTATATACGTTTACTTTTAAAGGTTGTTGTTTTGCTTTCTCGATCAATGCATAAGGGACTGCTTTGGCATCGCCAGCGCGGGTAAATCCGCTCAAGCCGAGCGTCATGCCGTCTTTTATCCATGAAGCAGCTGTTTCTGCCGTTACAATTCGCTTTCTTAAACGCGGATTGGCGATGAGTTCAGAAATGTGTTGATCCAATGCCTATCTCACCTCTTTGTTTTTTGAAAATATTCTAGCAATTAGCTTATCAAAAATCATTGGAAATGGAATAAAAGGGCTTTCTTTGTAACTAAAAAAGAATTTTTTATACATAAACAAGAAAAATGTGAAAATGGATAGCCGTCAGATCAACAGGGTGCAGATTGGCGAAAACAACGGAAGAATAAAAAGAGCCCACTTTTTTGCGTGAGCTCTGTCTGAATAGAGGCATCGCCGGAAAGAAAGCGGGGGAGGCTATGGAATTAAAAGCCGAGCAGTTTCCGGAAATGGCTTGCATATGTTTGGCTGACGGGCACCCTTGAACCGTCCTTCATCATCAGCAAAAAAGTGGAGTGCGAATCGGGATGAATCTCTGCAATGTAATGAATGTTAATGATATATGAACGGTGGCAGCGAAGAAATATATCGTCAGGAAGGGAAAATTCTAGCTCTGTTAAGTTATATTTGTGGTATCCTTCACCATAACTTGATTTTACGAATGTTTTTCGGTTTTGTGCTTCTAAATAGATAACGTTTTCAAAAGGGACAGGAATCCAGCGGTCTGCTGTGCGGATTGTTAAATACGGCATGGAAAGCGCTGGCTTTCTCGGCAATATTGCAGTAACGCAGCCTTTCGGGGCGCCATCGTCCAAAATTGGGACGGATATCCCAAAGTAAGGCACGCCAAAAACGCGGCTGTCTTTTTGCTCTGCAATTTTCCGTTGAATGGTCAACGCTTTGTAAGTCACCGATTCCGGTTTGATTTTGTCTCCGGGGCGGATTTTTAGATCGATCTGTTTGCTCGGCTGGTAATAAATGTAGCGCTTGTCATCAGAAATGACAAAAGACGCTTCTATCGGAAATAGTTCGTTCATCACTTTGGCGATAGAGGAAACAGTGAATGAATCCATACGATCACCCCTAGTGCACAGTCTGCCACTTTACTTCGCTGGAAGCGGGGTTCGGCGGCTTGCACGCTCTGCATACAATCCTTTTTTGCGCACAGCTTTCATATTGGATGAGGTCGTTTGTGCATCATTATAGCATATATATTGCGCGCATATAAAGCGAAGGTAAAGAAAATTGCAATAATAAAAAATTAAGAAATATTTTTAGAAAATTTTTAGTTATTATGTTTATAATTTTAGTAGACATACTATTTATTTTATGTGAGGGGAAAGGGAAATGAACACACAATTTATCGCTGGGCATGCGCGTCTTCCGGCGGGAATGGCGGCAAAAAGCATGTATGATACGCTGACAATCACGGCGGAGATTGATAAAAAGTACGGGGTGATCGTCGATGCCTCATGCACGCTGGCGACAGAGCACGGGCGCGATTATGTCACCCGCTTGCTTAAAGGCCATTCGCTGAGGGACGGGATTGATCCCATTTTGGAGCAGTTGAATGAAGGGTATTTAGGAAAAGCGAATTCGGCGCTATGCGCGGCTCTTAAAGATTTGCACAAGCAATATTGCAAAATGCGCGCGGAAAATGCGCAATAAAAAAGCCCTCGAGGATGAACGAGGGCTTACAATGTGACGGACTCCGGGCTCCAAGCAGGAAGCGTTTTGCGAAGAGGTTTATCGACACGGTATCCAAGCGCGTATTCCGCTTGCATAATCGTATGAATTTCCCGCGTTCCTTCGTAGATGACCGGCGCTTTCGAATTGCGCAAGTAGCGTTCGACAGGATATTCGTTCGAGTAACCGTACGCGCCATGAATTTGGACGGCGTCGTCGGCCGCTTGATTGGCGAAGTCGCACGCGATCCATTTTGCGAGCGACGCTTCTCTCGTTGTGCGCCGGCCTTGATTTTTCAAAAAGCCCACTTTATAAACGAGCAAGCGGCTGATTTGCAATCCTGCTTCCATTTTCGCGATCATTTGCTGCACAAGCTGATGTCTCCCGATTTCTTTTCCAAATGTTTTGCGCTCATGGCAATATTTTATGCTTGCTTCGAGACAAGCCATGATGAGGCCGACCGCGCCAGCGGCAACGGTAAATCTTCCGTTGTCCAACGCGGACATCGCGATTTTAAATCCTTCGCCCTCTTCGCCGAGCAGATTTTCTTTCGGAACGCGAACGTTGTCGAAGAATAGCTCCCCCGTGTTGCCGGCGCGAATACCAAGCTTTCCTTTTATCGCTTTTGATGAAAAGCCCGGCATTGTCCGTTCGACGATGAAAGCGGAGATACCGCGGTGTTTTTTCGATTTATCGGTGTAGGCGAACACGATAAAGTGATCGGCGATGTCACAAAGGGAAATCCATGTTTTTTGCCCATTTAAGATGTAGTCATCTCCGTCGCGGACGGCAGTGGTGGAAATGCTGGCGACATCTGATCCGGCGTTTGGCTCTGTTAGCGCGAATGCGCCGATTTTTTCACCTTTTGCTTGCGGAACAAGATATTTTTGTTTTTGTTCTTCCGTGCCCCATTGCAACAAGGTTAAGCTGTTTAAGCCAGTGTGCACGGAAACGGCGGTGCGAAACGCGGTATCCCCCCGTTCCAGCTCTTCACAAACAATGGCGAGCGAGTTGTAATCCATGCCCATTCCCCCGTATTTTTCCGGGATGCAGACCCCCATTAGATTCAACTCGGCAAGCCGTTTCAAAATGCTTGGCTCAAAATATCCGCGCTCATCCCATTCTTTGATGTACGGCATAATTTCTTTGTCGACAAATTTGCGCACAGTGCTGCGAAGCATTTCTTGTTCTGGAGTAAAATCGAAATTCATCATCATCCATTCTCCTCCGTTTCATTCATGATTTCTTTTATAACTTCGTCATTGTGCTCTCCGGCAAGCGGAGGCGGCAGACGGTACGATACTTTTGTATCCGATAGTTTGATCGGACTTCCGACAAGCTGCAGCGGCCCGATCTTGCCATGATGCATCGTAATGACCATGTCGCGGGCCAGCGTCTGCGGATGTTGGAACAACTGCTCAAGATTTTGCACTGGTCCGCACGGTATTCCTTTTTGATCAAGTAAACGCTTCCATTCGGCCCGCGTTCGCTTTTTCGTTTCCTCGTTGATTCGCTTGTTAAGCTCCTCGCGGTGGGCGACGCGGCCAGGGTTTGTTTGAAAACGCGGATCCATCCCGATCGTCGGGTCGGAAAGAAGTTCGCAAAACGCTTGAAATTGCCTGTCGTTCCCGACAGCGATGACGATAGGACCGTCGCTTGCTTCATACGTTGAGTATGGAACGATATTCGGATGTTCGTTTCCTAACGGTGCCGGCACATTGCCGGACATTAAATAGTTGGCGGCAACGTTGACGAGCGCGCTGATCGCCGAATCGAATAAAGAAAGATCAATTTTTTGCCCGCGTCCCGTTTTCATGCGGGCGAGAAGGGCCGCTTCGATAGCGATCGCCGCGTACAAACCGGTAAAGACGTCGGTAATGGCCACACCGACTTTCAGCGGTCCGGATGAAGGAGTGCCGTTAATGCTCATCCATCCGCTCATTGCTTGGATAATATAATCATATCCCGGTAAATGGCGGTACGGGCCTGTCTCGCCAAACCCGGTAATCGAGCAGTAAATAAGGCGTGGATTTAACGAGGATAGTTCATCATAGCCAAGCCCGAACTTTTCCATCGTTCCCGTTTTAAAATTGTGAATGATGACATCCGTTGTTTTGGCAAGGCGGCGGATGATTGTTTTTCCTTTTTCTTCTTTCAAATTAACGGTAATGCTGCGCTTGTTGCGATTGACTGCGGTGTAATATGCGCTCATTCCATTTTGGAAGGGAGGCCCCCAAAATCTTGTATCATCAGATCCGCCCGGCGCTTCGACTTTAATCACGTCGGCGCCAAGGTCGCCTAAAATCATTGTGGCATAGGGACCTGCGAGGACGCGCGTCATATCTAAAATGCGCACGCCGTCTAGCGCGCCTGGCATTTGTTCACCTCCTGTCTGTGCGGATGAAAAAAGCCGGCTCCTTTTCTTCGCGAAGAAAGGAACCGGCTTTTACGACCTGAGGGAGCACTTCGGCAAAGAAGTGCTGATCAGATCGATGCAGTTCTTTATCCATATAAAATTGTCGCTTCATCATCAGGTAATGCCGTCCGCTGGCGTCAGCCGCGAAGCCGACGGGAGACGGCTGTTACATTTATTATACAAAACTAATGAATAATTGTAAATAGTTTTTAAATTCAGAATTAAAAATTATTTACGTTATTTTTTTTATTCTTCGGCAGTGATGGTTCTTATATACCTGATAAGATGGGTGGATGATTCGGCGGATGGATATTCTCTTTCCTGCACTTCTTTCACGGCGGCAGCTTGAATTGCCGCGCTTTTTCAAGGAGAATTGTTGCTGATTTCGCCGCCTTTTTGATTGGAACGAAATGGTCTGGCTGACCCCAGCTGCGCTGAGTTTTTTATCAATGGATTCAACAGGTATATGAAGCAATTCGGAAAGTTCTTTTTTGATCGTTTCACGGACCATTGGATCTGCTGTTTCCGCGCTGAGGCGGCGGAATGATCGGTGGTGTAAAGCGATTCCGCCAATGTATAGAAAAAGTCGCTTGTCTATTTTATCATTAAATTATATGTTAGAAACGCGATTAATATATAAATGTAAGGGGAATGAGGCGTTTTTTCAAATAACGATAAGGCGAGGAAGTGATGGTGTATGTTTCATGTTCTTGTAACGTTAGATGCGAATTATATTCCACCGCTAAAAGTGTTAATGAATTCGTTATTTCGCAATAATACAAAATCTTTTTCTTTTTATCTTCTTTATTCGCGCATTCCGGAAATGGAAATAGAGTCTTTGCAGCATTTTGCCGGGCAACAAGGGCATCAACTTATTCCGATTTATGTCGATCCGCAATTGTTTGCCGACGCTCCTGTGTTTCGCCATTATACTTCGGAAATGTATTATCGTCTTGCTGCACATCAGTTTTTGCCGCAGGAGCTGGACCGCGTTTTATATCTTGATCCAGACATTGTCGCGATTAATCCGATCGATGATTTGTATGATATGGATTTTGAAGGGAATATGTTTATCGCCGCCGAGCATACCCATTCCACGAAAGTGGCGAATTTATTTAACAAATTGAGGCTGAAGACCCCAAATGCGAAGGGATACTTTAACACTGGCGTCATGCTGATGAACTTGTCATTAATGAGAAAAGAGGTCCGCTTGGAAGATATTTATCAGTTTATTCGTGAGAATCGGTTTAAGCTGGTGCTTCCGGACCAAGATGTGTTAAATGGTTTATATTGGGACAAAATTAAGCCGGTTGACTGTTATCGTTATAATTACGATGCTCGTTATTACGACATGATTCAATTGTTCCCGAATCCAAAGCACGATTTGCATTGGATTCGGGAAAATACGGTGTTTATTCATTACTGCGGGAAAGATAAGCCGTGGAAAGAAAATTATAAAGGGGAACTTGGGTTGTTTTACAAGCAGTATAGCGATATTTTGGAATTGGAAGAAGAAAAAGCCTAAAAGCAGCGGCAAAAGCTGCCTTTAGGCGTTATTTTTTGCGCGCTTTGTTTTGGCGGATGCCGGCTGCTTGCGCGCGCGCCGTTTCTTCTAATTGTGCGTGATCCGCAAATTCGCTGGAATATTCCGCATCCAGTTTGTCGGATTTCAGCTGTTTCGGAACTTGCGGCAAAGTCGCTTTGTTTTTGTCACGTGTTTTTCGTCCGCGGGATCGCCCCATCCATCCATTCCTCCTAAGCGATAATGTTTCCACTTTGCAGGATGGCTCTTATGCGAAAAAGCATAATAACCATATTTTCTGTAGTTTACTTTTTCGCCGCATAGCCGCCTGCTTGGTCGGCCAATTTAAAGTCGCGGGCATACGCTATTTCTTGCGCTCTCGTTAACGCGCTTTTTGTTTTTTCGCTTTTTCGTTTTTCCGCCATTAGCTGCCCCTCACTTTTGCAAAATTTATTTTAAGTTTTTCCGCCGTTTGTTCATTTTATGCATGCAAAATATAAAACGGGCTGTTTTTGGAACAGCCCGTTTATGCTTCTTTGCGCTGTTCGCCATTGATGGAAGAAGGATGGCGAAGCGTATACAGCGTATAATTATCTTTTGTAATTTCGTACAGATTGTATATATCCGCTCCGATTTGTTCAAGCAAGCTTTTTCTTGTCTCGTTTGCTGGCGTAACATACGGCAATTTTTCTGCCGCCTTAATGGAGCGGGTGTTGATTTTGCGAATGCGCATAAACACCGTTTCGATGGAAAGCTCGTAAAACAGTTCTTGAAAAAATGCCTCTTTCGCACGGCGGTTGTACCCTTGCCCGTGATACGGCTTTCCAAGCCATGTGCCTAAAAATCCGGCGTTATCTTGTATATCAAATAAGCTTATCGTGCCGATTGGATTGCCCCATTCATCTAAAACGGTGCGGGAAATAAGTTCACCGCGCTCTTCTGCTTCAATTGTTTGTTTCGTCATAAACAAAAATTCTTCGTACGAGCTCGCTTTTTGGCGCACGAAAGGGAAGACGTCCGGGTGCACCATCAGCTCGTAAAGCGCATGGCAATCTTGCAGTTCCCGTTTTTTGAGCATACTTTTCCCTCCTTATATCGAGGGCAGTTTACTTGTGGGCGAAACCACCCTCGAAATTTTTTAATATATATTCATCAAAAAATTTCGGGGTGGGAATCGAACCCACTAGAACCAGCGGATTCCGCTAGTGGCGCACCATTTGCCTTCCCTTTGTTTCATCGGTATCTGATTGTGGGCAAAGCATCGGTTGAAGTCTTTACAATCATACACGATGATCAAGAAAAAAGAAATAGGTTTTTTATTAAATTTTTTTGTATAATTTTTTAACAATGAATCGTTACGTTGCTAATAAATCGGCCAAACTTTTCTCCAGCGTCGGGAAAGAGAAAATAAACCCAGCTTCCAGCAGTTTTTTCGGAATGACCCGCTGTCCTTCAGTAACAAGCATGCTCATTTCACCAAGGAAGGCGTGCAGCATTGTTCTTGGCACACGAAGCCAATGCGGGCGGCGAAGCACGCGGGCGGCCGTTTCGCCAAATTGTTCCATACGGACTGGAGACGGAGCGGTCATATTGATCGGTCCAGCGAGCTCCTCATGATCGATGATATAAGCGATGGCGCGGACCACATCGGCAATATGAATCCAAGAAATCCATTGCTGTCCTGAGCCGATGGGGCCGCCGATGTAAAAGCGATAAGGAAGAACCATTTTTGGAAGCGCCCCACCGCTTTTGCCAAGAACGACACCAAAGCGCGCCATTACTGTGCGAACTCCTAACAACTCTGCTTGTTGCGCTTCTTTTTCCCACTTCGCTACAGTTTGTGCGAGAAAATCGCTGCCAATCACTGGATTTTCTTCTGTGAAAGAAGCGGTAAGCGAAGTGCCGTAAATGCCGATGGCGCTCGCATTAATAAATACGCCAGGAGGGGATGGCAATGCTTTAATCCGTTCAATCATCCATTGGGTCGTGGAGACACGGCTATGGACAATGCGTTTTTTCTGCTTTTTTGTCCATCTTCTGCGGTTAATCGGTTCGCCGGCTAAATTAATCACGGCGTCAAAGGCAGGAAAATCTGTTGCGGGACGACTTTCAGGTGTGCATAACACATAGCGGATATTAGAAGAGGAAGATGGTTTAGGATGTCGCGTCAATATATAAATGGTGTGGCCTTGTGACTCAAGGTGTTCCGAAAGCGCTTTCCCGATAAATCCAGTTCCGCCGGCAATGGCGATATTCATCTCATTCCCTCCCAGTCTTGTCTTAGTTAATTATTTCGCTTTTCGTGTACCGGATTCCTTCCGTATGTTACGATAAAAAATGGAGGGAAAATCAATGGGTATCATAACAAATATAGCCGTTCAGCCAAACAGCCACGAGCGTTTTCGCGTCACGATGCAAAGAGAAAATGGAGAAATCGACGTTATTACCGTTGATCAAGACGTGCTGCTGCAATTCCGCCTGAAAAAAGGAATGAAGATCGATGAGGAACTCTTACAAGAAATAGTATATGCCGATCAAGTCAAAAAAACGTATAATCAGGCTTTACATTTTTTATCGCACCGCATGCGGTCTGAACACGAGGTAATCCATCATTTGGCGAAAAGAGGCGCGCCTGAAGATGTGATTGCAAAAGTGTTGCATAAACTGCGCGAGAACAAATATGTTGATGATCGCGAATTTGCGTTTGCTTATGTTCGGACGCAAAAACAAACGACTGCAAAAGGTCCGTATGTTATTCGCAAAGAACTTGAAAAGTTAGGAGTTGCGGCGGAATGGATTGAGCAAAGCATCGCGATGTATTCATTTGACGAACAAGTGAAAACAGCGCGATCGCTTTGCGAAAAAGCCAGAAAACAACGGGCAAAACAGTCTTTGCGGCAATGGAAATATCAGGTTGAGCAGCTTTTATATCGAAAAGGATTCCCACAGGAAGTCATCGATCAGGTGCTGTCGCCAGAACGGGATGCAAAGGAAGAGCAGGAGTGGGAAGCTTTAGAGTATCAAGGAAGGAAAGCGCACCGCCGCTATGAAAAATACGATGGCCCGGTGTACGAGCAAAAAATGAAGCAGGCTCTGTACCGGAAAGGTTTCCCGCTGGAGATGATCGAGCAATTTTTAAACAAATTAAAGGAAGAGAAGGATTAAGATAAAATCATTTCGTTTTGCCCATGTTCTAATGCGATAATTTGTTTTGCTATTTCTTTAGGAGAACGAAGCCGCAAACGATCTTTTATATGATCCGATCCATGCCAGAATGGGGTGTCCATACCTCCCATGTACACAGCGGTAACCGAAATATTCGTTCCTTCCAGCTCTTTAGTCAAGCTTTCGCTAAAGCCGCGAATCGCGAATTTTGTCGCGGCATAGACGGATTCGTTCACTTTGCCGCGTAAGCCGGCAGTCGAAATAATATTGATAATTTTTGCTTTTGGCATCGTCAGAAAATATGGCAAAAACGCTTTCGTCATATAAATGGTCCCATTGACGTTCGTTTGAATCATATCGTCAATTTGTTGCACGGAAAGCGAAGAAAGCGGCCCGAAATGACCGATGCCAGCGTTATTCACAAGACACGTAACACGATGATGTTTCGCGATCATATCGACTGTGTTAACAACATCTTCGTAACGGCGGATATCAAGGGAATAGGCAAACGCTTTTCCGCCAAGCTGATTGATTTCCTGCACTACGTCTAAAAGAGGGGATATCCGTCTGCCAAGGGCGATGACAGTATGGCCTTGCCCGGCATATTGCAATGCCAATTCTTTCCCTAACCCTGTACCGGCCCCGGTAATAGCAATAACATCCATTGGCTGTCTCTCCATTCTGTTGGATTGTCGTTTTTATCATATAATAAAACCAAAGGGGGAACAATGATGAAAGCTCTAGGAGAACAAAAGCGTTATAGTGAAATGACGGAACAAGAATTGCATCAAGAAATCGCGGCATTAACGGAAAAAGCGCGCAAAGCGGAACAAATGGGGATGGTGAATGAATACGCCGTATATGAAAGAAAAATCGCGATGGCAAAAGCGTATTTGCTTGACCCCAATGATTTTCAGCCGGGCGAAATATATGAAATCGAGGGAGATCCGGGAGAATATTTTAAAGTGCGCTATTTGAAAGGAGTATTTGCTTGGGGATACCGGCTGAAAGGAAACGGAGAAGAAGAAGCGCTGCCGATTTCGTTGTTGAAAAAGCCGAAATTGTCGTAAAAAGAACCTAGAGAATAAAGGAATTCTCTAGGTCCGATTCGCTACGAGCGTTTCCGCGTTTCACGCTCAAGGATAATTAAGTTAAGCGCTTGTTGGGTTTCACCGTTCACTTGCGAGTAGGCGTGTTTTGGATTCGCCCATGGCTGCTGGAAAGGGTTGGAGTATAAGTTATCATAAAACATTTTGCGCGGATGGTGACCCATGGCAGAACACCTCGCAATGTTTAAAAGTTGTCGTCTCGTTTGCCGGAAGCGTGCATGCGTTCTTGTGGATGGGTGTTAGTTGTGCCGTTTGCCCGTTTTGAAGCGTACTCCGCTTTTGCGCGAGGTTCGCCTTCAAATTTGTTATTGTTTTGGTTTGGAAAGTTGCGTTCTTTATTCCGCATCGCACATTCCCCCATTTGCAATTGCTCGTGTTGGCAGCCAACACGTATTTTTATTATGAGGTTGTTTTGCCATCTTAATGTTTTGAAATTGTTGGCATGAGAGGTGAAAAAATGATGATGAACGAATATTTTGAACGACTGACGAATTATTTGCTCGAGAAAAATCCAGCCCTTGCTTATGCCCAAGCAAGAACGTGGGTCGAATTATTATGGGAAGATTTCGAAACGACATATGCCCGCGCCGGACATGAGTATAGAGGCAAAGAGATGACGGAAAAGGTGGTGCGCCAATGGATAGACCGGTATGGAGCAACATTGCATGAATTTCAAGCGACAAATCCGAAATATAAACATTTGCTAAATCGCAATGATTATTTAAAACATTGACAATAGGCGGCTGTTTTAAAACAACCGCCTATTTTTATCAGTTTGGAATGAGATTCAGTTTTTTTCGCAATTTTCCTTCGCTGAAAATCCAGCCGGTATACGAACTGACAATATTTAAATCGCGGTCCAGCTGCACCGCGGCGACAAATGGATAATAGCCTTTGCTGCGATAGCGCAAATCCGTAAACCGCACTTCATAATGGTTATTATATTCACGGAGCTCCCACCGGTAGACGGGGGAAAAGGACAAAAAGGCGGCAACATTTTCGTCCTTTTTCGCCGCTTCGATGACAGGGTCATCAGGAAGCGGACATTTTTTAAATTGGTCTAGTATATGAATATGGCCGTTTTTGGCAAATCCCACGTAAAAGCGGTCTTTCGCGGTAATCGCTAAATGCCATTTACGGAAACGAAATGTCGGGACGGTAATAATGCATTCGACATTTGGAATTTTTGCATGAACAGCATGTTTAATCTTCACCTGCTGGCGGAATCGTATGATGTAATAAATGGCGATGATTGCGTAAATCGTTAAAAAGGTGTAACCAGGATGGGTTCCGAGAAACAATAAGCCGATGCCAATTAAATGTAAAGCAAAAATGACCGGGTCAAATGTGTTAATGACGCCAAGCGCGATCCATTTTTTTGTAAACGGGCGCAGCGCTTGCGTGCCGTAGGCGTTGAAAATGTCGACAAACACGTGAACAGCAACGGAAATGAATGTCCATAGCCATAAGTGAAATACGTTGACGTTTGGATAAAAGAAAACGATGATGCCCGTAATGAATAACGGCCATAGCCATACGGCGGGAAGCGAGTGGGTAATTCCGCGATGGTTGCGGATATATTTTGCGTTGTTTCGCAATTTTAAAACCGTATCGATATCCGGCGCTTGGGAGCCGGATAATGTTCCGAGCAGCACAGCGTGTGACAAAAAGGGATCATGTGCGACAGCAGGATCCAATGTGGCAATGCTGCCTAGCGCTACCCCCATCAAAATGTGCGTGCCTGTATCCAATTGCAGTAAGCCTCCTTTGTTTGCCTCTCCAATTAGTATGTCCCGTTTAAACGATCGAGAATGAAAAACGAAGAATTCTTTGTATTGTCAGTGTAACATATTCCGCATTTGTTCGCGAGGAGAGGGTAATCTAAAATTCCGAAAAGGAACGATGGCTTGAAAGATGATAAATCCGTTTTTTGTTGTTTATGGAATAGTTCAATAATCCTTTAACAAAACTGTGTCATTTTCAATCAAGTATAGATATGCTATTCTTTGATAAGAATATTCGTGTAGGTGGTTAGGGTGATGAATGTTGAAAAATGAAGAATTAATTCGGTTTGGTGTTTCATTTCCGGCCTCGTTGCTCGAACAATTTGATCAATACATAAAAGAACAAGGATATACAAACCGTTCAGAAGCGATAAGAGATTTGGCGCGAAAAGCTATAATCGAACCTTCCAGGCTTAATCCCGATGATAATGTCGCCGGAGTCATTATTATGGTTTATAATCATCACATTAGTGATTTGCCAATTTTTCTAAAGAATGTACAGCATGAGTTCCACCATGATATTATTTCGACCATGCATATTCATTTAAATCACACTCAATGCCTTGAGGTGGTTGTTGTTCGAGGAAAGCTAGTAAATCTCCGTTCACTTCATCAACAAATACAGGTGCAAAAAGGCGTGTTTTATGCCGAGATGTCTGTCACATATTTAGATGACTCGCTTCCTGGCGATCAACTTTAAGCAATCGTCCTTAACAAAGGATGATTGTTTTTTTTAAGTTTTTAATTTTTTTTGAAAACATGGAATCACAAATTGAAATGAAAGCGCTTTTGTGCTATGTTTTAGAAGAATCGTGCTACGCTTTGGATATTTGAAATGGGAGGGGATAAATGTGTGGAAAAAAGGATGGAGATGGGCTGTGATTGGAGCTTTATCGCTTCTGGCTTTATCCGGCTGTTCTTCTTCAGATACTAAAAACATAGAGAATGTTAATGTTAACGAGTTAGTGTTGGCAGTAGGTGGAGAACCAGAAGAAGGATTCGACCCGACAACCGGTTGGGGACACTACGGTTCCCCGTTGTTTCAAAGCACCTTGCTCAAGAGAGACAAACATTTGAATATTGTAAATGATCTGGCCACTGATTATGATATTAGCGAAGATGGGAAGGTTTGGACTGTTCAGCTACGTAAAGATGTCAAATTTTCCGATGGAAAACCTCTGACAGCCGAAGATGTGAAATTTACATTTGATACTGCTGCGAAAAACGCTTCTGTCATTGATTTGACGAATTTAAAGGAAGTAAAAGTGATAAATGATTATACAGTCACTTTTACATTAAAGGAACCACAATCCACATTTCTCTATACGCTTGTCACGCTAGGAATCGTTCCAAAACATGCTTATGGAAAAGACTACGCGGAACACCCAATCGGTTCCGGACCATACAAGCTTGTGCAATGGGATAAAGGTCAGCAGGTTATCGTTGAAGCGAATCCTGAATATTACGGAAAAAAACCTTATTTTAAAAAGATTACTTTTCTTTTTTTGAACGAGGATGCCGCATTCGCTGCAGCAAAAGCAAAAGAAGTAGATGTTGCCTATATACCTTCTGCTTTCAGTAAACAAAAAGTTCCAGGCATGCGTCTTGAAGCGATCAAAACCGTAGACAACCGTGGTATTATGTTTCCTTTCGTTCCTTCTGGCGATAAAACGAAAGATGGCTATCCAATCGGGAACGATGTGACGGCGGATATCGCCATTCGAAAAGCAATCAATGTAGCCATCGATCGTAAAGCATTGGTTGAAGGGGTATTAGAAGGTTACGGAACCCCTGCGTATACAGCTGTTGACGGTCTGCCATGGTGGAACGAACAGACGGTGTTCCAGGATGGGGATATTGAGGAGGCCAAAAAAATCCTTTCCGATGCTGGATGGAAAGATCGCGATGGTGATGGAATTGTAGAAAAAGGCTCCTTAAAGGCTGAGTTTACATTACTTTACCCTTCTGGTGATGTTACACGGCAATCATTGGCACTGGCGGTTGCAGATATGGTCAAACCGATTGGGATAAAAATCCATGTAGAAGGAAAAAGCTGGGATGACATAAAAAAACTGATGCATTCCAATGCCGTGCTTTTCGGTTTTGGCAGTCATGATCCGACGGAAATGTTCAACTTATACAGCAGTTCTTATCAAGGAGTTGATTATTATAATCCGGGTTTTTACAGTAATCCGGTTGTTGACAAATGGTTCGATAAAGCGCTGAAAGCAAAAACCGAGAAAGAAGCACTTGAATATTGGAAGAAGGCACAATGGGACGGAAAAACAGGATTGAGTGCTTTGGGGGATGCTCCTTATGCATGGCTAGTGAATATCGATCATTTGTACTTAGTAAATGAACGTCTGGATATCGGAGAGCAACCTATCCATCCTCATGGTCATGGCTGGCCGATTACAAGTAATATCGAAGAGTGGAAATGGATGGAACAAAAGAAATGAGGGTTTTATTATGCAGCTCCGTTGGATTCGTTTTTTAGTAATGAAAATACTTCGTCTTGCCAGTTTGTTAATAGCTGTAAGCGTAATATCGTTTTGGCTAGTCAGCTTATCGCCTGTGGATCCGATCCAAGCATATATTGGTGCAGATATGCTGAGAGTAGGAACTGAACAACGCCAGGCGATCGCTTCTTATTGGGGGCTTGACCTTCCTCCTATGGAACGTTTTATCCGTTGGGCTGCCGCGTTGCTTCATGGCGATTTAGGCACTTCTATGATTTATCGTCAGCCTGTTGCAGAAGTGATTCATGAGCGATTTTCGAACTCTTTTTGGTTAATGGCATCATCTTGGATTTTATCGGGGATCATCGGATTTGTTTCCGGTGTTATTGCAGCAATGAAAAAAGATACTTGGGTCGACAAAATGATTACATGGTATTGCTATACATTAGTCTCAACCCCAACATTTTGGATAGGATTAATGTTGTTAATCATTTTTGCAGTATGGCTCGGATGGTTGCCGGTTGGACTCGGCGTACCGGCAGGTGTGCTTGCAGAACAGGTAACTATTGAAGATAGACTTCGTCATATGGTGCTTCCTATGTTGACGCTCAGTATAGTTGGCATTGCCCCGATCGCTTTGCATACTAGGCAAAAATTAATTGACGTGCTGACTAGCGAATATGTGCGATTTGCAATCGCAAGGGGAGAACAGGGATTAGGGCTTGTTTTAAGGCATGGTTTGAGAAACATCGCCCTCCCTGCCATCAGCTTACAATTTGCTTCTTTTAGTGAATTATTTGGCGGAGCAGTATTGGCCGAACAGGTTTTTTCGTATCCTGGGCTTGGACAAGCAACCGTAGAGGCAGGTCTTCGGGGAGATGTCCCTTTGTTATTGGGGCTTGTTTTGTTCAGCACACTATTTGTATTTATCGGGAACGGGCTTGCTGATTTCCTTTATCAAATAGTTGATCCCCGCCTCCGTGGAGGAGGTAGAGCATGATGATGGAGCGAAAAATCAAGCGGTTTACGAAATGGAAATTCCCGGTTTATTTGAACCGAAGGCAGCGCGCATTATTGTCAGTTTTTTTTGCGGTTTGTTTGCTTGTTGCCGTTGGAATCGGAGGGACTCTTTTAGAATCACGCGCGATCTCTACAAGTTTAACGGAACGAAATGTTCCTCCATCGTTTGAACATCCGTTTGGTACTGATTGGCTGGGCCGCGATATGTTTGCCCGCACGATTTCAGGACTTGTTTTAAGCATCCAAGTGGGCTTGATCGGTGCGGCAAGCAGTGTGCTCATTGCTCTTAGCCTTGGGTTGGCAGCCGCGACATGGGGAAGAACAGCGGATCGAATTATTTCATGGCTCATCGATTTATTTTTAAGCCTTCCACATTTAGTAACCATGATTTTAATCGCATTCGTTAGCGGCGGAGGAATGAAAGGTGTCATTTTAGGGGTTGCGCTAACTCATTGGACAAGCTTGGCGCGAGTCATTCGGGCGGAAGTCCTGCAGCTTAAATCGGCAGAATTTGTCCAGGTTTCTCGCCGTTTAGGAAAATCTAGATGGTGGGTAGCGTCTCGGCACATTTTCCCGCACCTTATTCCTCAGTTATTGGTTGGCTTGTTACTTTTGTTCCCGCATGCCATATTACATGAAGCATCTATTACATTTCTCGGTCTTGGCTTATCACCACACCAACCTGCGATCGGCATCATTTTATCCGAATCGATGCGTTATTTGTCAACAGGCATGTGGTGGCTGACGGTACTTCCAGGATTAGCATTGTTAACCGTTGTTAGGGCTTTTGACCGAATCGGCGATCATTTACATCTAATGCTCGATCCGCATCGCTCACAGGAATAGCTTGATTTTAAAAAGGGGAGGCACGCTTGCATTGGCCATCTTAGAAGTAGAAAATTTGTCTGTTTCATTTTTGCGGTATACTGGCATGTTCAAACAGCAGACCATTCGGGTAATCGAAGACCTACACTTGTCTATTAATAAAGGAGAAATGATGGCGGTTGTCGGGGCAAGCGGCTCAGGAAAAAGCTTGCTTGCCCATGCCATTTTAGGCATTCTTCCAGAAAATGCCCAAATGTCGGGAATGATCCGGTATTGCGGGGAAACGCTTGATCCGGTTAAACAAGCTGCTTTACGAGGACGAGAAATTGCTTTTGTTCCTCAATCTGTTAACTCCCTTGATCCGCTAATGCGGGTAGGGGCACAAGTAAGAATGACCGCAAAAGGCAAAGACCCAATAGCAAAGCAGCGCGAAGTGTTTCAACGCTACCGTTTGCCCGAAAACGTTGAACGAATGTATCCGTTTCAATTATCAGGGGGAATGGCGCGAAAGGTGTTATTAGCCACTGCAACAGTAAGTGATGCTCAGGTGATTGTTGCTGATGAACCTACTTCAGGTATGCATGCGGATGATGTTAAAGAAGCGTTACAGCAATTGAAGGAGCTTACAAATCAAGGTTGTGCCGTACTCCTTATTACCCATGATGTGGAAGCCGCATTAGAAACTGCACATCGAGTCGCCGTCTTCTTTGCGGGAACTATTGTAGAAATTGCCCCTTCTGCTGATTTTTCCGGGGATGGAGAACGGCTCAGACATCCATACAGCCGGGCATTATGGAGTGCATTGCCCCAAAATAAATTCATGCCGATCTCTGGAGTTCAGCCCCATCCCAATGAAGTTCGTGAGGGCTGTTTGTTCGCAGAGCACTGTCCGTTAACAACCATAGATTGTAAAAATAAAAGGCCGGAAATGCGTGAATTGCGTGAAGGGATGGTGCGATGCCATCATGCTACTTGAAGGCAAAGATCTTAGTTTTCGTTATCATCATGGTCCTTGGCTATTTCGGGAAATCGATGTGGCGATTCGCACAGGTGAAGTCGTTGGATTGCTTGGGCAGAACGGGTGCGGCAAAACAACGCTTGGGCGCATTTTGGCAGGGTATGACAATCCAATCAAAGGCAAAGTTTTAATGAACGGGCTTCCATTACCCGGCCACGGATACTGTCCGGTGCAAATGATATTTCAACATCCTGAACGGGCAGTAAATCCCCGCTGGCGCCTGTCCAAAACGATTACCGAGGGATGGGTGCCAGATAACGATTTATTAGAAAAATTTAATGTTCGAAAAGAATGGCTGGACCGGTGGCCAAACGAACTATCCGGCGGTGAGCTGCAACGAATTTGCATTGTTCGCGCATTAGGCCCTCAAACCCGTTTTCTTATAGCTGATGAAATAACTGCGATGTTAGATGCAATTACACAAGCGCGGATATTTCATTCCTTACTTCAAATTGTGAGGGAACGAAATCTGGGGATGCTCGTCATTAGCCATGACCGTCATTTGATAAAGCGGATTTGCGACAGGATCATTTTTTGGGAAAATTTAGTGCATTGACGTTCTTCACCCGTTTTTCTCTTTGTGGTTATGAATCATAAAATATATTATATTGTTTTTTTTAACATTTTTTCGCGAAGCTTCCTCCTCCAAGCGGAACAAAGGTGGGAGAGGCCCATAGCGCTTTCATGATATGCCGCAGAGGGAGAATAACAGCGAAATGAGGCTGTCCGCAAAAGGGCGTTTTACCGGCCTTTTGCGACAGCCTCTTGAAAAGTTTTATTCGTCGTTAAGCCTTTTTCCAATTTCTTTTAATACGGAAAGAATGAAGCGGATCGCCCGGTTGATGTCAGGATCATTCAGCGATTTGAAAAGATCGAAAATGCCAATTTTCCCCTCTGTCTCTTTCGTGTGTTTATACGCTTCGGCAACACCAGAAGTGGTGCTTTCCAATAATTTAGCCGTTAATTGCGGATCGAGATTGGCAAGCAGCTGCGCCATTCCGATCACATGATTAATGACCGTTGTCACCGGTTTGCGGTTTGCTTGGCCGATGACGATTTTCGCGATGTCCTCTCTCGCTTTCAACATCGCGTTTACTGCTTCGAGAATGCCGCTATGATGGAGTTCTTCCATAATAGCAAGCAGCTCAGCGATGGCTTCTTCTTTTTCCGTTAGCGAAGTTTTTAGTTCTTCAATTGCTTTTTCCCGCTTTTCTTCTTCAGTGAGCGTTTGTTTTTGAATGGCAGTAATCGGTTTAGCCACGCGGCTCTGCCTCCTTCCATTTATCCGTTAGAGGAACGTAATCCGGGCGCCGCCATTTTCGTTCGACTTCGACGCCTTTACGCGGATTCCGCTTTTTAAAGCGCGGATTTGTGCGCGGAAGCGGAGGCGTGCCCTCGACTTCTAACACTTGCATCCGTACTTTTGTTTGTTTGAATGCCGGCGTGTTGGTGCGATGGTCCGTCGCAGGGCCGGTAAGGATGTTAATGGCGCTTTCGTTCGTCGCCGAGTGCATTGGCAGGAACAATTCTTTTCCTTTGACGCGGTCTGTGACGAGCACGCGCACTTTCACGTGGCCGAATGGCGATTCTAAACGAACGAGCGAGCCGTCTTTGATGCCGCGTTCTTTCGCAAGTTCCGGCGATACTTCGACGAACACTTCCGGGAATTTTTTCAGAATGCCTTGCGATTTGTATGTTAAATTTCCTTCATGGAAATGTTCAAGCAACCGCCCGTTATTGACAAGCAAGTCATATTCTTCCGGATATTCTGTCGGTTGCACCCAATCGGCAAGCGCAAAGCGTGCTTTTCCATCCGGGAAGTTGAAGCGTTCTTTATAAAGAATTGGTGTATGCGCACCGTCATAGCTGCCCCAGCAGAGGCTGTTCCATCCTTCCAAGTTTTCATATTGCGCTTGCGAGAATAGTGGCGCGAGGCTTGCAATTTCATCCATAATTTCTTTTGGACCGGCGTAGTTCCAATCAGCGCCCAGCCGTTTTGCAATTTCTTGAATAATCCACCAGTCTGGCTTTGAATCACCAAGCGGCTCAAGCGCTTGGTAAAAACGTTGAATGCGGCGTTCCGTATTGGTAAACGTTCCTTCTTTTTCTAAGCTTGGTGTTGCTGGCAAAACAACATCAGCAAACTGAGCTGTTTTCGATAGGAAAATGTCTTGTACTACTAAGAAGTCTAATTCGGAAAGCACTTTTTGGACATGATTGGCGTTGCAGTCGACAAACGCCATATCTTCACCGACGATATACATTGCTTTTAATTTTCCTTGTTCAGCAGCCTCAATCATTTGAATGTTGTCAAGCCCTGGTTTTCCATCGATGCGGACACCGTATGCTTTTTCAAATTTAGCCCGCGCGATGTCATCTGTAATATGTTGGTATCCTGGGAGCCAGCCAGGGAGCGAGCCCATATCACAAGCGCCTTGCACATTGTTATGACCGCGCAGCGGGAACGCTCCGGCGCCTGGGCGGCCGTAGTTGCCGGTTGCGAGCAATAAGTTCGAGATGGCTGCAGATGTATCGCTTCCTCCCGTGTTTTGCGTGACTCCCATTCCCCACAGGACGCACGTGCCATCCGCTTCATGGATCATTTCAGCGATGCGAATCAAGTCTTCTTTCGCAACTCCTGTTACTTCTTCTGCGTAATCGAGCGTATATTTTTCAAGCACTTGTTTGAATTCGTCGAAGAAATGAACGCGTTCGCGAATGAATTTTTCGTCGTGCCATCCTTGGTCGATGATATATTTCGTGACCGCCATCAACCATACTTGGTCAGTGCCTTGTTTTGGTCTGATAAATAGATCGGCGCGTTCTGCCATTTCGTTTTTGCGCAAGTCGGCAACAATTAGTTTTTGGCCGAACAGTTTGTGGGCGCGTTTGACGCGGGTCGCTAAAACAGGGTGACCTTCTGCTGGGTTAGCGCCGATAATAATGACAAGCCCAGCTGATGCGATATCATGAATCGTTCCGGAATCGCCGCCCATTCCTACTGTGCGGAACAATCCGTCGGTTGCCGGAGATTGGCAATAGCGTGAACAGTTGTCGACATTGTTCGTTTCAAACACTTGCCGGGCCAATTTTTGCATTAAATAGTTTTCTTCATTAGATATTTTTGATGATGAAATAAAGCCAATGGCATTGCCGCCGTATTTTTGCTTAATTTCGCCAAGTTTTTCCGCAACAAGCGAAAGCGCTTCTTCCCACGTTGACTCTACAAACGTATCACCTTTGCGGATGAGCGGTTTTGTAAGGCGTGCTTCGCTGTTGACGAAATCCCAGCCGAATTTTCCTTTAACACATGTGGAAATCGCATTGACCGGCGCTTCGGAGACAGGCTGGATTTTCAAAATCTTCCGTCCTTTTGTCCAGACTTCAAACGAACAGCCAACACCGCAGAACGTGCAAACCGTTTTCGTCTTTTTGATGCGCTGTTTCCGCATCGCCGCTTCGATTTCGGAAACGGCAAAAATGCTCGTGTAGTTCGGCTCCACTTCTTTGACAAAATTGATCATCGGATTTAAGATTTCTTGGTCTAATCCAGTCATAAACCCGGCTTCGCCTAGCATCGATTTTTCCATTAACGCATTGCATGGACAAACGGTGACGCACTGTCCACAGCTGACACAGGAAGATTCATTGATCGGAACACCGTTGTCCCAAATGACGCGAGGACGTTCCGCCTCCCAGTCGATCGATAACGTTTCGTTTACTTGCAAGTTTTGACATACTTCGACACATTGTCCGCAGGCGATGCATTGGTTTGGATCATAACGATAGAACGGATGGGACATATCGACTTCCGATGGATCCACTTTTGGGCGATATGGATACGACTGGTGCTCAATTCCCATCAATTCCGCCGTATTATGCAGTTTGCAGTTCCCGTTATTGTTGTCACATACAGTACAATATAATAAGTGGTTTTCTAAAATGCGGTCCATTGCTTCTTTTTGCGCTGCTTTCGCCCGTGCTGAAGCTAGTTCGACATTCATCCCGTTTTCTGCAGGGGTCGAACAGGCGCGCACTAATTTTCCGTCTACCTCGACGATGCACGTATCACAGGTCTGAATGGCTCCAAGTTCAGGAGTATAGCAAACTTGCGGATGCGGAATGCCGTTTTCGTTAACGATTTCTAAAATCGTCATTCCTTGTTTGGCATTGTAATCCGTTCCGTTTATTGTAATCGTTATCAACTGTTCGTTCATGCTTAAACCAAACCTCCTTATCATTAAAATAAAAACTCCACCATGAATGCAGATTATGCAAATCATGGTGGAGTAGTTTTTTAGCATGCGATGCTAAAATAACCAATCCATCTTCCCAAGGTAGACTAGTAGAAAAATAACAAGGAAATTTTATTTTCCTTATTACTTTTCCACTATGATTAATAATTATTTTTAATTTTTCATTATAATTATAAGTGCAATCATAATTATAGTACTGTGTTGTTTATAAAACAAGAAGAAAAAATTTATATTTTCCGAAAATCTGCGATGGAGAGGAGCTTTTCCATGTCGAGAAAAGAAGCGGCATTTAACGATTTGGTGAGAAAAGTCCGCAAACAACTGTTTGGAAAAGGACCGGAACGGATTAAAACATATTTCATCGACAATCTCGCTGTTACCATATTGCAAGGAAATTTAACGCCGACGGAAAAATTTATTGCGAGATCGCCAGAAGGAAAAGAAATGGTGCATACCGCCCGCACGCGGATGATACAAGAAGTATATGCGCAAAAAGTGCCGGAAGGCCTTGAAGAACTGGCAGGGTCCAAACTGCTCTATTTATTTAACGATATTAAGGTGGAAGAAGATATTGCTGTCTCTGTATTTATATTTGAAAAACCAATTAAAGAACATTAAAGAAGGGAAGACTATAAAAAATTCAGTATTGTTTTATAATTCGTTTTCATGGTATCCTAAAAGCAGGCTTTATATGTTTGATATATTTTATACGGTAGGAAGCTTAGCTATGCAATAGCGAATGACGCCGTTGTTAGTTAAGTTTCCTTGTCGTGTGCAATTAGCGCGTTGGTTTTGTCACAGAAATGCTGTGTCGAAACTACCGCCACTTCTCTATGTACGCGAAGGAATAGTATGCCTTCGTCATAGAAAGGTGGCGGTTTTTCTTTTGGTGAGTCCAGAAACGGGGGTGATTTGATGGAGCCGTCAGTGATGCGGCAGCAAAAAATCATTAAGTATCGCAACGAACATTTTGAACAGATCGATGATGAAATCGCTGTGGAATTTCCGCTTACTATTGTTGTTGATGGACAGGAATTTGCGACAATGGTATGCACGCCGACCCATTTAGAAGAGTTGGTTATCGGATTTTTGGCTTCAGAAGGGCTGATCCGTTCTAGCCAAGAGATAAAGGCGATATCTGTGGATGAACATCGCGGTTTTGCCTACATCGAGCTTGTCACAAAACAGTCCATCCAAAAAGAATTTTACGCAAAACGGTTTATCGGATCGTGCTGTGGAAAAAGCAGACAATTTTACTTTTATAATGATATGAAAACGGCAAAAACGATTGTACACAGCACGAGTGTTCATGTGGAACAATGTTTTCGCTTAATGCGGTCGTTGCAAGAAAGATCGACTGATTTTCAAGCGACTGGCGGCATTCATAACGCAGCGCTTTGCACACCGGATGAACTTGTCATCGTTCGCTCTGACATTGGCAGACATAATACGTTAGACAAAATTTACGGATATTGTTTGCAGCACGACTTGCCGTTATCGGACAAATTGATCGTGTTTAGCGGAAGAGTGTCATCGGAAGTGTTGTTAAAAGTTTCGAAGATGGGGATAGGCATTATTTTATCGAAATCCGCGCCAACGACGCTGGCACTCGAATTAGCGAACGATTTAGGCATTACCGTTGTTGGGTTTATTCGGGGCAATACGTTTAACGTATATACACATCCCAATAAAATAATAGGATTACAAGAAAAAACATTACCGTCTAATCTTTAAGGCAAATGGGGGATCAAGACCATGGCTTATCGCAATCCATCACAAATCGCACAAATCACGATTGAAACAGGAACGCGTAAAGCGAATTTGCCGGTATTATCGCAATTTATTCTTGGTTTTTTGGCAGGGGCGTTTATTGCGCTTGGTTTTTTATTGGACATTCGCGTGATTGCTAATGTTCCGAAAGAATGGGGAAGCTTTGCCAATTTTTTAGGTGCTGCGGTGTTCCCGCTAGGGCTTGTGCTTGTCATTATTGCTGGTGGAGAATTGCTGACGGGAAACATGATGTCGATGACATTGGCGGCGCTGGCGAGAACCATTACGGTTAGAAAACTGGTGCAAGGCTGGTTTTGGGTAACCGTTAGCAATTTTCTTGGCGCTGTGTTTGTTGCCTATATGTTTGGGCATGTTGCCGGTTTAACAGCAGAAGGTCCGTTTTTAGCCAAAACGGTTGCCATTGCTGAGGCGAAACTTCATGACACATTTATACAAGCGTTTGTTTCCGGAATTGGCTGCAACTGGCTTGTGACGTTAGCGGTTTGGTTATCGTATGGAGCGGAAGATATTGGCGGAAAAATACTGGCGATTTGGTTTCCAGTCATGGCGTTTGTAGCGATTGGTTTTCAGCACGTCGTTGCAAATATGTTCGTCATTCCTGCCGCGATCTTTGCAGGCCATGCAACATGGGCGGATTGGTTCCGCAATTTCGTTCCCGTCTTTTTAGGCAATGCGGTCGGCGGAAGTGTGTTTGTCGCGCTATTGTATTGGATTGTGTATGTGAAAGATCAAGCGAAGCAAAGCGTCGCCCGCGTTAAAGTCGTCCAAAAAGAGGCAAGATAATGAACGGAACGCCTGATTTTGCTCTCTCTTCGGCAAAATCAGGCATTTTTTTGCAAACAATGATATAATAAAACGTACATACTGACATCTGGAGGAAACAACGTGAAAGAGCAAATGTTGCTTGAAGGGTTCGCGGTGGAAGACTTTCAACGCGATTTAATCGGCTGGTTTGAAAAAGAACAGCGTGACCTGCCGTGGCGCAAAGATAATGACCCGTATAAAGTATGGGTGTCGGAAATTATGCTTCAGCAAACAAAAGTAGACACCGTCATTCCATATTTTAATAAATTTATCGAGCAGTTTCCGACGCTGGAAGCACTGGCGGAAGCGGACGAAGAAGAAGTGATGAAAGCGTGGGAGGGGCTCGGTTACTACTCGCGGATTCGCAATTTGCATGCGGCAGTAAAAGAAGTGAAAGAACAATATGGCGGGAAAATTCCCGACAATCCGGAACAGTTTTCCAAGTTAAAAGGAGTTGGCCCATATACGACAGGAGCGGTATTAAGCATCGCCTATGGCATTCCAGAACCGGCTGTGGACGGCAACGTCATGCGTGTGCTGTCACGGATTTTCCTCGTATGGGACGATATTTCCAAAACGGGAACAAGAAAATTGTTTGAAGCGATTGTCCGAAACATTATTTCAAAAGAAAATCCATCCTATTTCAACCAAGCGCTGATGGAGCTTGGCGCGCTTATTTGCGTGCCGCGCAATCCGGCTTGCCTTCTTTGCCCTGTACAAGCGCATTGTCGGGCGTTTCACGAAGGGGTGCAGGCGGAGCTTCCGGTAAAAACGAAAAAAGCGAACGTCAAGCAAGTGGCGATTGCCGTCGCAGTGTTGAAAGATGAGCATGGAAAAGTATTGATCCATAAGCGGGATGGCACTGGTTTGCTAGCGAATTTATGGGAATTTCCGAACTGCGAAGTAGTTCATTCGCAAGAAAATCCGGAAAGACAATTGGAAAAATTTCTGAAAGAAGAATACGGGACAACGGTCCGGATTGGGAATTCTTTTACGGCTTTAGAGCATGTGTTTTCTCATTTAGTTTGGAAGATTACTGTTTATGATGGCAAAATCATTGGTGATGTGGCGGAAACAGAACAGCTGAAACTCGTTGATGAACAAGAAATTGGCTTATATGCTTTTCCTGTTTCCCATCAACGAATTTGGAAAGAGTATAAAAAAACAGATGGATAATTCCACCTGTTTCAGTCATGCGTTCGTTTTGTTCCGCTGGCATAGGCAGCTTCGACATTTCTTAGCCCGCCGCGTGCTTCGATTTCTTCCATGATTTCGCGGTGAATCGTCAGCCCCTCCGCATTTAAATACGGGGCCATTTGCTGCAATGAATGATGAAAAAACGCAAGTTCGCTGTCTTTCCATTCCGATTTTGGGATCATCGAAAGTTCGGTCATATCGCGGCCAACATACATGATGGATGCCTCCTTTTTTCTAGTTTAAAATAGTATATATGCATTTATACATAAAGGAGAGAAAAACATGGGTGAAAAAGTTGCGGTAGTCACGGGAAGCAGCCGGGGAATCGGCAAAGCGATTGCCCTCCGCCTTGCCAAAGAAGGATACGATATTGTCGTCAACTATGCGCGAAGCAAAGAAGCGGCGCTGCAGACGGCGCAAGAAATCGAAGCGCTGGGACGAAAAGCGCTTGTCGTGAAAGCGAACGTCGGTGACGTCGGAAAAATAAAAGCGATGTTCGCGCAAGTGGATGAAGCGTTTGGACGCGTTGATGTTTTGATTAATAACGCTGCTTCAGGCGTGCTGCGTCCGGCGATGGAACTCGAAGAATCACATTGGAATTGGACGATGGACATCAACAGCAAAGCGCTTTTGTTTTGTGCACAAGAAGCGGCGAAGCGTATGGAAAAAGTTGGAGGCGGCAAAATCGTTAGCATCAGCTCGCTGGGGGCGATCCGCTATTTGGAAAATTATACGGCTGTCGGTGTTTCCAAAGCTGCGGTCGAATCATTGACGCGCTATTTAGCCGTCGAATTGGCGCCAAAAAATATTTCCGTCAATGCTGTATCAGGCGGCGCGGTCGATACGGATGCATTGAAACATTTTCCTAACCGGGAAGAATTGCTGGCTGATGCGGCAGCAAAAACTCCCGCCGGACGAATGGTAAAACCTGAAGATATTGTCAACGCAGTCATGTTTTTATTATCCGACCAAGCTGATATGATCCGCGGCCAAACGATTATTGTTGACGGTGGAAGATCTTTACTTTTGTAATCGGATGGATAGAACCGTCACCTCCTGGGCACATTAAGTCACGTGGAGGTGATAACGATGGCAAAACAACAACAATCAAACAAAACAACTGCAGGCACTAACATTCAAGAAGTAAGACAAAAAAACGCGCAATCTGCACAAGCAGGTCAATTTGGCACTGAATTTGCTGCAGAAACGCAAGTTAAACAGCAAAACGCGCAAGCAGAAGCACGCAAATCGCAAAATTCAAGCAAGTAACAAAGCAGAGGACGCCCCAATTTCGCCAAAAGACTGCCCATGTCCTGCAGGCAGCGGCGAAATGTCGCGATCTTGGCTCCGCGACACACGCTAAGGGGCTTTCCGCTATAGCAAAACTGAAGCGGAGCGCCGCGAGCCGATATGTCCAAAGCTCGATAAGAAACATAGGGCGGCGAGCCGATTCTTCGCGAGCGGTTTTTCCCATGTTTGGGCGATATGGAGGGAAATGATGCCTCGGAAAGGGCTCGCCGTCCTTATTTTATCGACAAAAGCTATCATAACTTTACATATATAGTCAAAGGAAATTTTTCCTCCCTTCCCGAATTAATAAGCATAATCAGGGAGAAGGGAGAAAAAGAGCGTGGACCTGTTTGAGCGGTTAGTGAATGAGCAGCTAAAAACGATGGAAAAGCTTTTATGTTTGCAGTCGGAAATTGAGCGCTGTCAAGCGATGGAAAAACAGTTGATCAAACTGGGGAAAGAAGCAGAGCTCCAATCCATGCAAGAAAAAATCCGGCAGATGAAACGGCAATTAAAGGAAATTCAAAAAATGTTTGAAAAACAAACGGAAGAAGTCATTCTTTCGTATCAAAACGAGCGCCGTCACACGCATGAGCCGTCTTCGACATGTTAAGATGGCTCTCTTTTATTTTCATTTGCATTTTCAATCGTTATAATAAAAAAGAGAAGTTCCCAGAGGAAAGTAGGGAGAATGATGACAGGGTATCCTGCGGAAGGAGAAATTATTCAAATCCATAGTTATAAACATAACGGAATGATTCACCGAGTATGGGAAGAGTCGATCGTGCTGAAAGGAGCGTCTGCGTATATTATTGGAGCGAATGATAAAACAATGGTGACGGAAGCGGACGGTCGGACATGGATCACGCGCGAGCCGGCAATTTGTTTTTTCCACGCCAAACATTGGTTTAACATTATCGGCATGATTCGGGAAGACGGCATTTATTATTATTGCAATTTGAGCTCTCCATTTGTATGGGATGATGAAGCGTTGAAATATATTGATTATGATTTGGATGTAAAAGTGTTTCCTGATATGACGTACGTTCTTCTTGATGAAGATGAATATGAACGACACCGTAAAGAGATGAATTATCCAGACGTTATTGACCGAATTTTAAAAAATAATGTGAAAAAGTTGCTCAGTTGGATTCATGAACGAAAAGGGCCGTTCGCGCCAGATTTTGTTGATACATGGTATGAAAAGTTTCTTTCATTTCGAAAGTGAATAAAGGGAAAAGCGCAAAAAAGCCTGTTCGTTGCCGCAAACAGGTTTTTCTGTTTTTTAAGGGGAGGATATGTTCATGGCAAATATTCGCCGCTATATGCAATTTGTTCGCCCATACAAATGGCACATCATCGCTACAATGATCATCGGTATTATTAAATTTGCGATCCCGCTTCTCATTCCATTGCTGTTGAAATATGTGGTCGATGAAATTATTGGAAATAAAACAATGCCGATGGCGGAGAGAACCGCCCGGCTTTGCTGGGCGCTTGCGATCATGTTAGTTATTTTTGTCTTTATTCGCCCTATTGTCGAATATTATCGGCAATATTTTGCCCAGTGGACGGCAAGCAAAGTGTTGTATGACATTCGCAGCCAGCTGTTTACACATATGCAAAAACTAAGTTTTACGTATTATTCGAATCACCGCACCGGTGAAATTATTTCGCGCGTCATTAACGATGTCGAGCAGACGAAAGATTTTATCATTACAGGGCTGATGAACCTTTGGTTAGATATGACGACGATTATTATTGCACTTGTCATTATGATCAAGATGGACATAAAACTGACGCTTATTTCCATAAGTACGTTGCCGCTTTATGCATTTTCCGTCAAATATTTTTTCGGGCGCTTGCGGCAGCGGACGAAAATGCGCTCCCAAGCGCTGGCGGAATTGCAAGCGTACTTGCACGAACGGGTGCAAGGAATGCCGGTCATAAAAAGCTTCGCGATCGAAGAAGAGGAGCAGCAGCGGTTTTCGCGGCAAAACAATAATTTTTTGGCAAAAGCGCTCATGCACACAAGCTGGAATGCAAAGTCGTTTTCCGTTGTGAACACAGTGACGGACATTGCCCCGATTATCGTGATTGGCTATGCCGGCTACCAAGTATTGCTTGGCCATATTACCGTCGGAACGATGGTCGCTTTCGTTGGTTATATCGATCGGCTTTATAGCCCGCTCCGCCGCCTCGTTAATTCATCGACGACATTAACGCAATCGTTCGCTTCGATGGACCGGATGTTTGAATTTTTGGATGAAACATACGATATCGTTGATGCGCCGAATGCCGTTGACTGTAAAGAAGTAAAAGGGGATATCGTATTTGAAAACGTCACGTTTGCCTACGATAAAAACGATCTGCCTGTGCTTCGCGATATTTCGTTTTCCGTTAAAGCGGGAGAAACAATTGCCCTTGTTGGCATGAGCGGGGGCGGGAAATCAACGTTGGTCAGCCTTATCCCCCGGTTTTACGATGTGACAGAGGGACGAATCTTATTAGACGGCATCGATATTCGCAATATACGTGTGCGCAGTCTTCGTGATAAAATCGGCATCGTTTTTCAAGACAGCTTTTTATTCAGCGATTCAGTAAAAGAAAATATTTTGCTCGGAAAACCGGATGCGACGGACGAGGAAGTGATTGCCGCCGCCAAAGCTGCCAACGCCCATGATTTTATTATGAACTTGCCGGACGGATATGACACGAAAGTCGGGGAACGCGGCATCAAGCTGTCCGGCGGGCAAAAACAGCGAATCGCCATCGCCCGCGTCTTTTTGAAAAATCCGCCCCTTCTTATTTTTGATGAAGCGACATCGGCGCTCGATCTTGAAAGCGAGCATTACATTCAGGAGGCGCTTGATCGGCTCGCCAAAAACCGGACGACTTTCATCGTCGCCCACCGCCTGTCGACGATAACCCACGCGGACCGCATTTTCCTTATTGAAGATGGCAAAATCGTCGAAAGCGGCACCCATGACGAATTAATGGCGAAAAAAGGACAATATTATCATTTATTTACGATTCAACAATTAAACTACACTCAATGATGAAAAAATGAAATCGCGATGATTTTCCAAGAGATGATGACTTCATTAAATCCGCTGTTTACGATTGGAAATCAGCGAATGCGGTGATTAATATTCCAAATTTCGGGCGATTAATTCGTTCGCGTGTATTAAGTATTAAACAAGAAGAATATATAATGGCAGCTAAAGCCATCGGGATGAGCGATATGCGCATTTTGTTCCATCATATTTTGCCAAACAGTATGGCGCCGATTATCGTGCAAGGCACACTGGCGATTGCTACTGCGATTATCGAAGCGGCCGCCCTCGGATTTCTTGGGTTGGGGGCACAGCCTCCGAATCCAGAATGGGGGAAAATGTTAGCGGATTCGAAAGATTTTTTAACACAAGCACCATGGACGATGGTTTTTCCAGGGATTGCGATTATGTTAACCGTGCTTGGTTTTAACTTGATGGGCGACGGATTGCGTGACGCATTAGATCCGCGCATGAAAAACTAATAAAAGAAGGCTATCTCTTTTCGCGGAGATAGCCTTTTAGTGATTAGTTAAATTTTTTACTAAAGCGTCATCATGATGATAATGTTGGAAGCTGTCAATCAGTTTATCAAGATGTTCTAATTGTTCGCTATAATCGATAATCACTCCCATTAATGAAAAGAGGCAATAGTCGCTTTTTTGCTGGTAGTGTGCATAAAATGTTTCGATTAAACGGGTTCTTTCTTGATGGGTTTCCATCGCTGTTTCTGTACGAGGATGACATTTTGTTTTGCCAATAAATTTTAGCAGTATTTGTTCATGATAATGAAGCAGGCTGTCAAGTTGCGAGCGGATGGCTTGCTGCAATTCCGGTGGCATATGGTACAACTCGTTTTCAAAACGATGAAGGAGTTTTAATGTATCGAGCGCTCTGTTTGCGACTACGATCATTTGCCGATATAACACAAGCTTTCGTGATTTTTGAAAACGGTTTTTTCGCGAGTACGAGCGCTCTTCTTTATACATTAAGTAAAGATGCTCAAGTTTTGTCATATTTTCTTTCATTTTTTCAATATCTTCTTTTAAAATATGATGCTCGGACGCATGCCTTATATGGATGCGGATCCATTTTAAAATATTTTCCGTGTTTTCGCTAATTTGTGCATATAGCTTTTTTTCATATTTTGGCGGAAGAAAAATTAAGTTGACGAGAAAGGCAGCGAATACCCCGAGCATAATGGTGGAAAACCGGATAACAGCAAATTCGATAAACTCCTTGTCAGTATATTCCATAATCGCGATAACGGTAACTAATGCTACCGATATTGTGGATTCAAGGCGCATTTTTAAGCAAAGAGCGATAACGATCATTGACGTAAGGCCGATAATAAACGGATCGCGCCCGAACAAAAGCACGGCAATAATGGCAAATGAAGCGCCGATGATATTTGCTTGAATTTGTTCGATCAATGATAAATATGAGCGATAAATCGTCGGCTGCATCGCAAAAACCGCGGAAATCCCCGCGAAAACAGGAGAAGGCAAGTGCAATAGCGTTGCCAAAAAAAGCGCTAACGTAACGGCGATTCCCGTTTTGAAAATGCGGGCACCGAGTTTCATATATGTTCAAACCTTTCTTCCTTAATTCTTATAAACAATTTAGTACTATACACGCTTTTATATATGATATCAAGCGAAAATATGCATTAGAATGTTTTGGATTTTTGAAGGAGAAGTTAGTATGGATGACGTTATTATGCAATAATGATGGGAGAATATTCAAGAGATGGAGGATTGCCATTTTTTTATTACCATAATTCCCGGAAGAAATCTCCCGCTTCTCTTAACGTGAAGGTGTGACAGTACCGGTGAAAGCGGGAGATGAATTTCGGTAAGGCACAGCCTTAAGTTGCTTTTTTTACCGAACGTATGTTGCCGTTATCTTGTAACGTGTTCTTTGCTAACTGAATATATGAGTTGCACCGAGAAAAGTGCGAAAACAAGGCGAATCCCTTCCATGCATAAAAAATCTCCGGACATTCAGGGTTGGAACGACCCGAAGTTACGCTCAAGGAGACGAAAGGCTGCTTTTGCCGTGGAACTGGGAAGCTCCCGCTTTTAGCTAAGTGGCAAAAGTAACAGAAGAAGCTCATTAGATGTGAAAAAGGTATTCCGCATTGGCGGAATACCTTTTGTTCATTCTGTTGAAATGGAAGGGTCGGCCTGTTCTTTCGTCGGGATGACTTGGAAGAAATGGTCTTCAGGCTTTTCAAGAAGCGGCTGCAATGATTGCGCTTCTTCGTGTTGGTCGTGTTCTTTCAGCAATTCGATGTATTTCGACAGCAGTTCTTGCACATCCGCTTTTCCGCGTTCGTTCAGTGATTCGAGGCGTACTTGCGCTCCTTTTGCGATGCGTCGTTCCAATGCCGCTTTCGTCAACCCCATTTCCGGCTGGTGGCGCAAGTAAACGACCCCGCCTGTCATTCCGGCGCAAATCCATGGACCTGGGTCGCCAAGGACGAGACCGCGGCCATTCGTCATATATTCAAAGGCGAACCCTTTAATGTTCGCGCGCGCACCGATATTTCCGTGTTCTTTTTCCGGAATCGGCGCCGTCACTTGGCCGCCGATAATCATATCTGCACCTGACAGACGGATGCCGGCGCGCGCATCGGCGTTTCCTTGCGCGATCAGCAACCCTTTTTGCGCTCCGTACCCGAAGCCTTTGCCAACGGAACCGTTATAAAATTTCCCGTTTTTTCCTTTTGCTTTGAAAATAAAGATGCTACCGCCAAACGCGGTTTTTCCCACACCGTCTTGTCCGCCGCCGTCAACATGGATATGAATGCCATGCGTGTTGTAAGCGCCGAGTCCGTTTCCAGGAATAGAGCCGTTTTTATAATGCAATGTGACGTCCGATAACTTTTTGTATGATCCGTCAAGCCGGCCGCGCACGCGGTGGCAAGAAACACGGCTGCCGAGAACGCGTTGTTCCGCGGTGACGGTCGAAAATTCACGGGAACGATGCAAATCTTCCGCATAGTAATCGAGATATTCTGCTCCGACGGCAACGAGTAATGATGGTTTTTCGGCGCTTGCCGCTGCTTCCTTTTGCGCGAGTTGTTCCACTTCAAGCACTTCGAGCAAATTGGCCAGATTCATTTGGTGGAGTCCTCTCGTTTGTTCCAGCAAGTCAGAGCGCCCGACGATATCTTGCAGGCGAGTAAATCCAAGGGAAGCAGTTAGCGCTTTTAGTTCATTTCCGAACGCGGTGAATAAGTGGATTAACCCTTGTACCGCAGCATCAAATTGCCGAGGCACAAAGCGGCGCAATCCGTGTTCTTTTGCTTGCGCTACGGATTCGATTTGGGTTGCGATTCCAACATGACACGTATCTAAATGGCAGCCGCGGCACGTCGTGCACCCGATCGCGATCATCGAGAGCGTTCCGAAGCCGATGCGGTTGGCCCCGAGCAGCATCACTTTGAGGACGTCAAGGGCGCTTTTTATGCCGCCGTCTGCCCAAATTTCCACTTTGTTTCGCAAACCGGCTTCAAGCAAGGCATTATGGGCGGCTTTGACACCGATTTCGACAGGAAGACCGACATGTTGCAGCGCATGGATGCGCGCGGCTCCCGTTCCACCATCGAATCCGCTTAATGTTATGATGTCCGCTCCCGCTTTGGCAATGCCGACAGCAATCGTTCCGATATTTGGCACGACTGGCACTTTGACGGCGACTTTTGCTTTGTCGTTCGCCGTTTTCAGTTCGGCGATCATTTGCGCCAAATCCTCAATGGAGTAAATGTCATGGTTATTGGATGGCGAGATCAAGTCTGAGCCGATTGTTGCGTTGCGCGCTTCAGCGATTTTCGCCGTCACTTTTGAACCAGGAAGGTGGCCGCCTTCCCCCGGCTTTGCCCCTTGCCCGATTTTAATTTCCAATAGGTTTGAAGAGTTCAAAAGCTCCGCGTTCACACCGAAACGGCCGGATGCAATTTGCTGGCCGCGTGTGCGCGGATATTTGCCAAGCATATCTTTAATTTCGCCGCCTTCACCGTTAAGGCTGACCATGTTCAAACGTTCTGCCGCTTCTGCATAAGCGCGGAACGCCACTTCGTTTTGCGAACCAAACGACATCGAGGCGATAACGAAAGGCAGGCTATGTTCGCCGACGCTAATGTCCACTTTTTCGACCGGAACTTGTTTTTCCGCTTTTTTGATATCTAACAAATGACGAATCGTTGTCGGTGTTTCTCTTTCCAGTTCGTTTAGCTTTTCGCGAAAGTTGTCATATGATCCTGTTTGCGCGACTTCGCCAATTGCTTTCCAAACGCGCGGGAAGAGGTGGAACGTTTTTCGCGGCTTGGCGTTTTCATCCGCGAAGTCTTCCGCGCGGGCGATCGCATCTTGTTTCATCGCTTCGAAATCGTATTGTAATGAATCAGAGCCAAAGAAATTAACGATGTTTAATACATCGGCGATTTCGTCATGCAGGCCGATCGACGAGAAGAGGCGGCTATATCCGCGCAATTCGTGAATGCCAATCGTCGAAATCACTTTTTCTAATCCTTTATTAAGCGCTTTAAACAGATTGATCACAGGTGTGCTTGACTCTTCCGCCGAAACGGTAGCGAACATGAGATACGGGCTGATGGCATTTGCTCCTAATCCATAAGCGACCACCAGATCATGAAGGGAGCGGATCGCTCCGGAACGAAGCAAAACGGAGCAATCACGGCGCAAACCATGTTTTGTTAACGCTTGATCAATAGCCGATGTGATGAGCAACGGGTCTATCCATAAGTTTCCGTTTTGATGTGCTTTTATGTCATCGATGACAAGCAAGGTTTTGCCAGAATGAACCGCCTCACAGGCTTCGTTAGAAAGACGCTGTAACGCCTGCGGGATGGTTTCCTCCGCTGTGAACGTCGCTGACAGGATGTGCGCCAATTGTTTTTCTTGAAACGAATGAACAACTTGGTCATACGAAGGATGATGCAATTGTGGCGCACAGTCGTTTCCGATTTTTCCTTCGATAAGAATCGGCGAGTTAAGCTCAATAACATACGACGCTTCTGTTTCAGATGCGAGAGATGGCCGTTTCCCAATGACGGTTCTTGTTGAAAAATGCTCCATCTCGCGGTCGCGGTCAATCGCCGGGTTTGTGACAACGGCGACGCTTTCTTTTATAAAGTCGGCAAGGTTTTTGCGGTCCGGGTCAATCGCGGCAAGCGGCGCGTCATGGCCTAAAGAACGAATCGGTTCCACCCCTTTTTCCGCCATTTGTTCTAAAAGCTGAATGTGTTCTCTGTCCCAGCCGAATGCGGCATATTGGCCGTTATGCACTTTTGTCGGCGCGAAAGCAAACACATGATTTTCCAGTTCCGGAACATCGAGGCGCTTTCGGAAATTCGCTATGTCAAAGCGTTTCGAAAAACGGGTATATACTTCTTCTTGGAACTGTTCGTATTCCAACACTTGAATGGAGGCGCCGCTGGACCATGTGAGGCCGATTTTTTCGCCAGGCGCGAGCGGCTTTGGCTCGCCGGTATATTCGCCCGCTGGAATGATTCCCGGCTCTGATGTGAAAACAAAGCGTTTTTCTGTTTCCAATTTCCAAAGCGGGCGCAACCCAAGCGCGTCGACGCTGAAAACGGCTTCGTCTTCATATCGGGAAATAATCGCCGCCGGACCTTGGGCGAAATGCCCCCATGCTTCACGGATGTACGTGTACAAATCTTGAAGATGTTCCGGATATGCTTTTATTTCATTAACAATTGGCGGAAACAGTATATCCATCGCCTCAAATAAGCTATAACCATAGCGGCAAATAAGCGTTTCGATTGTACGGCTCAAATCTTGGGAATCGCTTCCACCGTTTGTCAATGGAACGCCAATCATCACCGCTTCATCGCGAAGCTTCGCAATCGTGTTGATTTCGCCGTTATGCGCTAACACGCTGAACGGCTGAACGCGAAAAAAATTGGAAAGCGTATTTGTCGAGTAACGGTTATGACCTAATGTCATGGTTGATGCAATAAAAGGATGTGCCAAGTCATGATAATATTTTGGCAAAATGTCGCCAGCTCCCATCACTTTATACACAACGTGAAAATTGCTTAAGGAGGCGACATGGACATTTTCGTCTTTCTCGATTTCAATAAGCAGATCAAATAACCGTTTGGAAAGCTGAACATTGTCATTCGGCAGCAGGGCGACTTGCCAAAATACCGGTTCTTGCCGGAGCGCGATCGGACCTAGCGCATTGGAAGAAGTTACGCGGTCCGATTCAAAAATCAAGGAGAAGCCCGATTTTTTGAACAATTGTTTGATTTTCGCTTTCACATGATCGGTATCGCTGGACCGATGAATGAAAAGATGGCCGACAGTAAAACTTTCGGAGTTGGCTATTTCCGGATTTTGTCCGGCGTTTGCGAGTTTTTCCATCCAAAGCTTTCTAGGAATATCCATGTGAATACCGACGCCGTCTCCTTCACCGTTAATAAATCCAGCGCGATGATTCATTTTGACAAGTGCGTCAATGCATGTCATAATGTTTTCTCGGGTTGGGATCCGCTGTTTTTCGATGGCGGCGACAATGCCGCAAGCATCATGTTCTGCTTGATGGAAGTTTTTAAAAAGATTAGGATTCCAATGTTGCTTCATACGTAAGTGGCGCTTAAGCGGGAAGGCTTCCTGCTTTTCGCCATTCACCTCCTGTGTCAGTCAACATAAGCAGCCATTTCTAATCTTAATTTTCAGAATTTATAACCTATCATACCATGCTTGCATATGTAAATCAATTATTTATTCATTTTTTTGGATATTGTATTCACTGGCGGCACCTTGTTTTGTAAACGTTTTCAATATTAAACAACCATTCTAGGAGGAATCCCTCCTGGAATGGTTGCATAATTATTCGTCCGCCAATTGTCTGAATGCATTTTCCACCGCTTTGAGCGTATATTCCACATCTTCTTCCGTATGCGCCAATGTGACAAACCAGGCTTCATATTTGGAAGGGGCGAGGTTGATTCCTTGTTTTAGCATAAGCTTAAAGAATTTCGCAAACATTTCGCCGTCGCTTCGTTGCGCTTGTTCGTAGTTTTCCACTTTTTCTGTCGTGAAGTAGACGGTGAATGCGCCTTTCAAACGGTTGATGGTTACAGGAATGCCGTATTTGTCCGCATGAAGAAGTATGCCTTCTTCCAGCATCGCGCCGAGTTTATCGAGATGTTCATACACGCCGTCTTGCTTCAGCACTTCAAGGCAGGCGATGCCGGCAAGAATCGATGCAGGGTTTCCGGCCATCGTCCCTGCTTGGTATGCCGGACCGAGCGGCGCGACTTGCTCCATAATGTCTTGGCGCCCGCCGTATGCACCGATTGGGAGACCGCCGCCAATAATTTTGCCAAGCGCGGTTAAATCCGGTTCAATTCCTAATAAGTTTTGCGCTCCTCCATACATAAAGCGGAACGCAGTAATCACTTCATCGTAAATGACGAGAGCCCCGGCTTGGTGGGCGATTTCATTGATTGCCTCTAAAAATCCTGGTTTTGGTGTAACAATGCCGAAGTTTCCAACAATCGGCTCGACCAGCACGGCGGCGACTTTGTCTCCCCATACATCCATCGCTTGTTTGAATGATTCGACATCGTTGTATGGAACAGTGATGACTTCTTGGGCGATGCTTTTTGGCACGCCGGCGGAATCCGGGGTTCCTAACGTTGACGGACCAGAACCGGCAGCGACAAGGACAAGGTCGGAATGCCCGTGGTAGCAGCCGGCGAATTTGACGATTTTATCGCGGCCGGTATAGGCGCGCGCTACCCGAATCGTCGTCATCACCGCTTCTGTTCCTGAATTGACAAAACGCACTTTTTCTAAAGATGGAATCGCTTCTTTTAACATTTTTGCGAACGTAATTTCATGCGGTGTCGGCGTGCCGTAAAGGACGCCTGTTTCCGCGGCGCGCTGAATCGCTTTTGTGATGTGCGGATGAGCGTGTCCTGCAATAATCGGCCCGTACGCTGCCAAGTAGTCAATATATTTATTGCCATCGACATCCCAAAAATAAGCGCCTTGCGCTCGTTCCATCACGACCGGTGCCCCGCCGCCGACTGCTTTGTACGAGCGGGACGGGCTGTTGACGCCGCCGACGATATGCTGCAATGCTTCTTGATACAGTTGTTCAGATTTTGTGAAATTCATCGTTGAAAGCCTCCTACCATTTCGTTACTGACTTTTATTTTAGCATAATGCATAACATTTGTTTCATTGTTTCACTTCAGATAAACTATTGCCTATGTGGAGGGAATGCAACATGAATGCCATCGAAGTGGAAAACTTGCGAAAAGAATTTAAGTCGTATTCGAGCCGCTCCGGTTTAGTCGGAGCGTTTCGCGATTTGTTTACGAGAAACTATAAAATTATCCGCGCGGTCAACGATATTTCGTTTACTGTTAAACAAGGAGAAATGGTTGGATATATTGGCGAAAATGGCGCAGGGAAATCGACGACGATTAAAATGCTGACAGGGATTTTGACGCCAACGTCCGGAAAAGTGATCGTCAACGGCATGAATCCGCATAAAGAACGGGAAGCGTTCGTGCGGACGATCGGCGTTGTGTTCGGGCAGCGCTCGCAGCTTTGGTGGGATATCGCCGTCCAAGAGTCGTTCCGGCTGTTGAAAAAAGTGTATCGTGTATCGGACAAAGATTACAATGAACATATGAATCATGTTATTGAAACGCTCGATATCGGTCCGCTGCTGGACAAGCCGGTGCGCAAGCTGTCTCTCGGGCAGCGGATGCGCTGTGAGCTGGCTGCCGCACTGATTCACAATCCGCCGCTTTTATTTTTGGACGAGCCGACGATTGGTTTGGATGTGCTGGTGAAACTGAAAATCCGCCAGTTTTTAAAAGAAATTAATGAAAAATACAACACGACGATTTTATTGACGACCCATGATATTTCTGACATCGAAGCGCTATGTGAACGCGTCATTATGCTTGATGAAGGCAAGATCATTTACGATGGATCACTGCAAAAGCTGAAAGAAACTTGGGGGGAAGGTAAGCAAATTCAATTTACGTTCGTTAGCGAAATGTCGTTAGACACGTTAAAAGAGCTGACGGACGGTTTGCAAGTAACATGGAAACAAGGGGAGCAGGCGAATGTCTGGACGGCCCACGCGCCTTCCGCGCTGTTGCCGGAAGTGATCAGCCGCGTTGTCAACCGCTATTCCATTCAAGATCTGAACATTAACGAAATTTCTACAGAAGAAATTATCCGCAACATCTATGAAGAAGGTGTTGTGCATGGATAAATATCTCGAAATGATCCGCATCCGTTTTTTAATGATGCTGGCGTACCGGACAAACTATTACACTGGCATTCTTATTTATGCCATTAATATCGCGGCGTACTATTTTCTTTGGTCGGCGATCTACGGTGGAAAACAGGCGATGCAAGGCATGTCGATGGAGCAAATGACGACATATGTCGCCATCTCGTGGATGGCGCGGGCGTTTTATTTTAATAATATCGACCGGGAAATCGCCATGGAGATTCGCGAAGGAAACGTGGCGACTGAGCTTATCCGCCCTTATAGTTATCTCGGGATGAAAACGATGCAAGGGCTGGGGGAAGGAATTTTTCGCTTATTGTTTCTTTCGCTTCCAGGGCTGTTCCTTGTCGCTTTATTTTTGCCGCTTCGTTTTCCAACTGATGCTCATACATGGATATTTTTTATATTATCGATTGCCTTAAGTTTTGTTATTAACTCGGAATTGAATTTGCTGGCGGGAATTGTGACATTTTTTACTCTCAACAATGAAGGGTTGCTGCGGGCGAAACGGTTTGTCATCGATCTCTTTTCCGGATTGATTTTACCCATTAGCTTTTACCCGGACTGGGCGCAAGCGGTGATGAAATATTTCCCGTTTCAAGGGATCAGCTATATTCCAAGCATGATCGTGACGGAAAGTTTTCAAGGGCAAGCAATCATCGACGGACTTTTATTTCAATTCGTATGGTGCGCGCTGTTGATTATCCCGATTCGGCTGTTATGGAGAGCGGCGAAAAAGCGGCTTGTCGTTCAAGGAGGGTGAGTCGTGTTTTACGTATCGGTTTTTTTTCAATATATGGCGCAATACATGAAAACAAAGTTGCAATATCGCGCCGATTTGCTTGTCGAGTTTGTCTCTGATTTAATGTCACAGGCCGCCAACCTTGTTTTTCTTCTCGTTGTATTTGGGCATACGTCGTTATTGCACGGCTGGACGCGCGATGAAATTTTGTTTATTTATGGCTTTTTCCTAGTGCCATATGCGGTGTTTGGAGCATTTTTTAACATTTGGGATTTTAACGAGCGTTATATTGTGCGCGGAGAAATGGACCGCGTGTTGACGCGTCCGGTGCACAGCTTGTTTCAAGTCATTCTTGAGCGAATGGAGCTGGAGTCGCTTCTTGGCGGAGTCACCGGCATGATCATTATGGCGTATGCGGGTGCGCGCTTGCATCTTTCGCTGCATTGGTATGATATTTTTTTGTTTATTTTATTCGTGCTGGGAGGAGCGCTTATTTACGCGGGAGTATTTGTGTCATTGGCGACGATCAGCTTCTGGTCCGACGCCCGCACATCCATCATGCCGATGATGTACAACATCAGCAACTACGGGCGCTATCCGATTGACATTTATCATCGCGTCGTCCGCTATATTTTGACATGGATTTTGCCGTTCGCGTTCGTCGGCGTGTATCCGGCTTCCTATTTTCTTGGCAAAAAAGAATGGTACGGATATGCGTTTTTAACTCCAATCATGGGAATCATCTTTTTTGCGATTGCCGTGTGTTTGTGGAATGCGGGAGTTAAACGATATCGCGGAGCGGGGAATTAAAAAGAGGGCAATCTGAAAGGAAGGGAAAATTCCTTTCGGATTGTCCTTTTAGTTATTTTTATGGGGAGTGAATATTATATAGGCATTACGGAAATGATAATGGCAGAGTTTTTTCATTTATTAGACTGCTTGATGTAATTGGATGTGATGATACAAAAATAATGTTGTGTAAACAAAATGTTAACAAAAAAGACAAATTTCATTCATAGTTGATACTTGATAAAGATTGTGAAATAATGCACAATATATCAATGTGTGAGCAGTTTCACAAATTCATTTTTTGGAAAGGATGACAGACAGCGATGAAACAACAAGGCATGAATCGAGTAGCACTTATAGGAACGGGGTTCGTTGGGGCCAGCTATGCATTTGCCCTTATGAACCAAGGAATAGCAGATGAGTTAGTATTGATTGATGTAAATAAGAATAAGGCAGAGGGCGATGTGATGGATTTAAATCACGGAAAAGTATTCGCGCCGAAGCCGATGAATATTTGGTTTGGAGATTATCAAGATTGCCAAGACGCCGATTTGGTGGTGATTTGTGCAGGGGCTAACCAAAAGCCGGGAGAAACAAGACTGGATCTTGTTGACAAAAATATTAATATCTTCAAAACGATTGTCGATTCTGTGATGAAATCCGGATTTGATGGCGTTTTTCTTGTGGCAACGAACCCAGTGGATATTTTAACGTATGCTACTTGGAAATTTAGCGGGTTACCGAAAGAGCGGGTAATCGGCTCAGGAACGATTCTTGATACAGCAAGATTCCGCTTCTTGCTAAGTGAATATTTTCAAGTGGCTCCGACCAATGTACATGCGTATATTATTGGCGAGCATGGGGATACAGAGCTGCCTGTTTGGAGCCATGCGGAAATTGGAAGCATTCCAGTTGAGCAAATATTGATGCAAAACGATAACTATAGAAAAGAGGATTTAGACAATATCTTTGTTAATGTTCGTGATGCGGCATATCAAATCATTGAGAAAAAAGGGGCAACGTATTACGGCATTGCAATGGGATTAGTCCGTATCACTCGTGCTATTTTGCACAATGAAAATGCCATCTTAACCGTTTCTGCTCATTTGGACGGCCAATATGGCGAACGAAATGTTTATATTGGCGTGCCTGCCATTATCAACCGAAACGGTATTCGTGAAGTGATGGAATTGACGCTAAATGAAACAGAACAACAACAATTCCATCATAGTGTAACTGTATTAAAAGACATTCTTTCCCGTTATTTTGATGATGTAAAATAATACTGACTTTGAATACAACAAGGTGAACATCGTGTGGATACAACATTACAATCCCTTGCATAACACATATCTTTCGGCATTTATTGCGGCGTTTCCGATCGTTTTATTTCTATTATGCTTAACTGTGTTTAGGATGAGGGGAGTAAAAGCCGCTTTTCTCATTCTTTGTTTTGGTTTAGTAACAGCTGTTTTGTTTTTCCATATGCCGATTTCAAAGGCGATTGCTGCGTCCGTCTATGGAATCGCAAACGGTTTATGGCCGATTGGCTATATTGTGATTATGGCCGTCTGGCTGTATAAAATTGCTGTGAAAACGGGGAAATTTGATATTATCCGCAGCAGTATTGCAAACATTTCGGAGGATCAGCGGCTTCAACTGCTGCTCATCGGCTTTAGCTTTAATGCTTTTTTAGAAGGAGCTGCAGGATTCGGTGTTCCGATTGCCATTTCGGCTGCTTTGCTTTCAGAACTAGGATTTCATCCATTAAAAGCGGCCGCGCTTTGCTTAATTGCCAATGCTGCCTCTGGCGCGTTTGGAGCGATAGGAATTCCGGTTATTGTCGGAGCGCAAATGGGGGATTTAACGCCGATTGAGTTATCCCGTACGCTTGCTTGGATTTTGCCGTTTATCTCGTTTCTCATTCCATTCTTATTAGTGTTTGTCTTGGATAAGTGGAAGGGTATTAAAGAAACATTGCCTGCTCTTTTCGTGGTAAGCGGAAGTTACACCATTGTCCAAACATTGACGATCATTGTGCTTGGTCCTGAGCTGGCCAACATTTTAGCGGCGCTTGTCAGCATGGGGGCACTGGCTCTTTTCTTGAGAAAATGGCAGCCTTCAAATATATATCGAGTGAATCCGGATGAAAAAGGCGGAGAAAAATGCAAATACAGCTTGAAAGACATCATCAGTGCGTGGTCCCCGTTTTATATTTTAACGGTGCTCGTTATTATATGGAGTCTGCCTGGTTTTAAAGCTCTGTTTGCCGAGGGAGGCGCACTGCAGCGAACGACGCTTTTGTTTAAGGTGCCATTTTTGCATGGCGAAGTCGCGAAAATTCCTCCGGTGGCGCCGGCCCAGACGGCATTAGATGCCATATTTAAGCTAGACCTTGTATCAGCAACAGGCACGGCGATTTTACTGGCGGTGCTGTTCACAGGGATGTTTAGCAAAAACATTACGTTCGCGGAAGGAATACAAAGTTTAAAAGAAACATGTAAAGAGCTATTCATTCCTGTATTAACGATTTGTTTTATCATGGGATTTGCCAACTTAGCCAACTATGCAGGTTTATCCGCTGCGATTGGTTTGGCATTGGCGGAGACAGGCGATGCATTTCCATTTGTTTCCCCGTTATTAGGGTGGCTTGGTGTGTTTATTACAGGATCTGTCGTGAGCAATAATGCTTTATTCGGCCATTTACAAGCTGTTACAGGAGCGCAAATAGGGACAAGCTCTTCGTTATTGCTTGCGGCTAACACCAGCGGGGGAGTGATGGGGAAACTTATTTCCCCGCAGTCCATCGCCATAGCAACTGCTGCAGTGAAAGAGACAGGCAAAGAATCTCACCTGTTTAAAATGACGATTTATTATAGCTTGATCCTGCTATTGTTTGTGGGAGTATGGACGTACTTTCTTTCGACCGCAGGAATGTAGATCATTATGGTTTGTTATTCAGTTAGGCACCGTGTATAAATGAAAAAAGATGTATTTTGCGGCCTTTTTCCGATTGCTGCATCGGGAAAAGGCCGCATTTGATTTTACATTACTTGCTCCACTTTTTTTGTGTAAAGCGAACGAATCAAGAAATAGTCGCCAAGTTGAACAACAAAAAAAGATAATGACAAGCACGCTTGTCTTGACAACGGAGCCGGACACCATGTTTTGCAGCATTTTAAAGGCAAATCCGGCATGGACGGCGGCAACGGCAAATGGGATGAAAAAGTGAATCGCTACTTGTTTCGCCGCGATTTGTTTCATTTCTTTTAATGTTAAACCGAGTTTGGACAATGTTTCATACTGCTTGCTGTCCTGCTCCAAATCGTTATACAGCTTAAAATATAAAATGCTGTCAGCCGCCAAAAGGAAGGGAGCACTGACGACAATAGCCTGTTTGATTCCGATTTGCTGCCGTTTTTTGCAAACGCGTGTTATATTGACAGATAGTGTATTATCATCAACAAATTCTGTGCCATCCCACTTATGTATGAATAATCTTCCTTTTGTTTTCGTATATATGGTGATGGACAAGTACGAGGTGAGAGCGATGGAGTACGCGTTTGTTGGAATTGTCGCGACAGTTTTGTTAGCAAGTATTACGTCTATTTGGACGACAAGTGTTAAAACGTCCCGTCGTATTTCCTTAGAAAACTTATTTGTCCTTCTTCAATGGTATATCACGATGATGCTAGGTTTCGGGCTTATATATATGGTGCTTCAGATGAATGGGCATAACGTATTTACCCCATCTGCCAATGAAACAGCTAATGAGTGTTTTTCTATACTTCAAGACAGCCTTTATTTAAGCGGGATGACGTTGTTATCGGTTGGGTATGGGGATGTTACTCCGACAGGAATTGGAAGATGGATTGCCATTACGGAAGCCTTGCTTGGTTATATTATGCCTGCTGTGCTTGTTGCGCGTTCGATGATGGATCGTGATGACGCTAATCGTTGCAATTGATCGTTCTTTTCGCTACTCTTAAAAGCGAAAGAACAAATATACTGGAGGGAAAACGATGTCTTTGCAAGTCGGACAACTAGCACCGGATTTTACATTGCCGGCAAGCAATGGAGAAATGGTTTCACTTTCTGATTTTCGCGGCCAACATGTCGTGTTATATTTTTATCCGAAAGATATGACGCCGGGATGTACGACAGAAGCGTGCGATTTTCGCGATCATTATGAAAAATTTGCAGAGAGTAATACCGTTATTTTAGGAGTAAGCACAGATTCTGTTGAACGTCACCAAAAATTTATTGAGAAATATCACTTGCCTTTTTTATTGCTTTCCGATGAAGAACATAAAGTGGCGGAAATGTATGGTGTTTGGAAATTAAAAAAAAATTTCGGGAAAGAGTATATGGGAATCGAGCGATCGACGTTTGTGATTGACCGGGACGGAAGATTAGTGAAAGAATGGCGTGGAGTTAAAGTAAAAGGGCATGTTGAAGAAGCATTAGAGTATATTTTAAAAAATTTAGCGTAATCTACCCTATATCTAGGTAGAAGTCCATGCAAAAAATCCGGCAACGCGTATGCTGAATAGTAACCTCCTCAAATGGATGCACTGAATGGTGCGGAACGAGCTTCCGCGCATTTTTTATGTTTTAATGATACGAATATTGACAAATAGCATAAAATACTTGTAGACTAATTATAAAAATTATAAAATAATAATTCTTTTTATTTTTAAGGAAGTGAGGTGCATGACGGTGTCTGACAATCACCAGTTGAAAGAAGCGCTTGATACATTAAAACAGACGGGAATACGCATTACTCCGCAACGTCATGCGATATTGGAATATTTGATTAATTCAATGTCACATCCGACAGCAGATGAAATATATAAAGCGCTGGAAGGAAAATTTCCAAACATGAGCGTAGCAACCGTCTATAACAATTTGCGCGTCTTTAAAGAGGTCGGGTTAGTGAAAGAATTAACATACGGTGATGCATCAAGCCGCTTTGATTTTGTTACATCCGACCATTACCATGTTATCTGTGAACAATGTGGCAAGATTGTCGATTTTCACTATCCAGGATTGGATGAGGTAGAAGAACTTGCCGCACATGTAACAGGATTCAAAGTGGATCATCATCGCATGGAAATTTACGGAAAGTGCCCTGATTGTCAAGAGAGAGCACGCCAACAACATTAAGAAGCTGATAGCGGGGAAGTTGCTATCAGCTTTTTCTTTTTTTTCGGTTATATTTTTCATCAAATTCTTTTCCTTCTAACTCCGGATCTAATGTCAATGGCTCATTGCAAAACATAC